>CAMDPB010000043.1 GCA_945903885.1 Candidatus Finniella inopinata | reverse complement strand
CATGGATTTGCGCAATTTCCAGGTTTATTTCCAGAATCCGCTAAAGTTTTCGAGTGGATCGGCAAGTTTTATAGCTAAGAAAAGTGCTAATATCTTGTGCTATTAGTCTTAAAAACTTGAATATTTTTCAAAAACATCCTATACCCTATCTATGGATTGATGACCTACGGCCATGAATAAATTTTTAGATTTTGAAAAGCCAATTGCAGAACTTGTTGGTAAGATTGAAGAGCTAAGACACTTAGCTAACAACAAAGACCTTAACATCGCTGATGAGGTTTCTAAGCTGCAATTAAAAGCAGATAAAATGATGCGTCAAACCTATACTCAGCTAACACCTTGGCAAAAAGTTCAAGTAGCTAGGCATCCTGATAGGCCAAAGTTTTCTGCATACATTGACGCAATGTTTACTGATTTCGTGCCTCTTGCAGGTGACCGTTTATTTGCTGATGATCAAAGTATTGTCGGCGGTCTGGCAACTTTAAATGGTAAGTCTGTCATGGTTATTGGTCAGGAAAAAGGTAGCGACACTGATTCTCGCGTAAAGCATAATTTCGGCATGCCAAAACCTGAAGGCTACCGTAAAGCCCAGCGTTTAATGGATATAGCAAATCGCTTCAAATTACCTGTTATCACGTTTATTGATACGCCTGGTGCTTATCCTGGTATTGATGCCGAAGAACGTGGTCAAGCTGAAGCGATAGCAAAAAGTATTGAAAAATGTCTGAGCATTGAGGTTCCTTTGATTACCATCATCATCGGTGAAGGCAGTTCAGGCGGTGCTATTGCTATTGCAACTGCAAATTCCGTATTAATGCTTGAACATGCAATTTATGCAGTAATTTCCCCTGAAGGATGTGCTTCAATTTTATGGCGCAGCTCGACAAAAGCTGCTGAAGCTGCTGAAGCACAAAAATTAACCGCTCAAGACTTACTAACACTTGGTGTAATTGATGAAATTATTGCTGAACCAATTGGTGGCGCGCAACGCTTTCCTACACAAGTTGTTGAATCTGTAAGGCGTCAGATAGAAATAGTTCTGAATGAGCTAATGCGCAATAGCGGACCGCAACTAAAACAAATGCGACGTGAAAAATTCCTGCATATGGGCAAAAAAGGTTTAAATTAATGATAAGCTTAGACATAATAAAATCAAATTTATTGTCTCCTGTAGTGTTATCCTTTTATCTAGGAGTATTTGCAAAACTACTGAAAAGTGATTTGAAGTTTCCCGATAGTTTTTTTTCCGGATTATCAGCGTATCTTTTACTAGCGATTGGATTAAAAGGAGGAGTAGCCCTGACAACAGTACCCTTTCATATGCTGTTTTCTCCAATATTAGCTACATTCACCATAAGTCTGTGCGTTCCATCTGCGGCATTTTTGATTTGTAAATACATCGCGCGTCTAAAAAAAGAAGATGCTGCAGCAATAGCTGCACATTATGGATCAGTTTCCATCGTCACTTTTATTGCCACTAAAGTTTTTTTAGAAAATGCAGGATTAAAAATAGACGAGTACATGACAGGGTTGGTCGCACTTCTAGAGTTACCAGGAATTATATTTGCATTGCTTTTAGCACAAAATGTGTTTGAAAAAAAAGCACCAAGTAGTATTTCTTTTTTTGATAAATTTACGGGCATATTCCTAAGTAAAAGTATTTATCTTTTATGGGGTGGACTATTAATTGGTATTTTAACGGGACCAGAAGGATTTAAAAAAGTATCTCCATTTTTCGTGGATCCTTTCTATGGCATGCTTGTTTTTTTCATGTTGGAAATGGGCCTCGTTGCTGGCACACACATTGAAGACTTAAAGAAAATAAAAGGATTTTTGGCATTATTTGCAGTTGGAATGCCCATACTCTCTGGATCTTTTGCTATTTTTCTAGCGAAAATAGCTGGTTTTTCTCTGGCGAATGCAACAATTTTTGCCGCAATGGCAGCTAGCGCTTCATATATTGCCGCACCTGCTGCTGTGAGAATTGCCCTTCCATCATCAAATCCTTCTTACTATTTAACTTCGTCTTTAGTTATTACATTTCCATTTAATTTAAGTTTAGGAATTCCTCTGTATTACATGCTAACAAAATGGTGGTACCAAGTATGATGTTAAATTTAAATATTCCAAAACATGTAGCAATCATCATGGACGGTAATGGACGCTGGGCTAAAGCAAGGTCATTACCAACTATTGCAGGTCACAGAGCTGGAGCAAAAGCTGTTGAAGAGATAATAGGTCGTGCAGCTGAAATTGGAATAGAGTATGTTACCCTTTGGGCATTTTCTTCTGAAAATTGGAGACGTGAACAAGAATGGGTAGAAGAACTCATGGGGTTACTTCGTTGGTACTTGCAACACTCAATTGATAAGCTTGTAAAAAATAATGTACGGGTACAGGTTATCGGTGACAGATCAGCCTTTGCAAAAGATTTGCAAGATATGATTGGTAACGTTGAAGCAAGAACTCAAGAAAATACAGGGATAACAGTTATTTTGGCTTTAAGTTATGGAGGTCGAGATGATATCCGAAGGGCCACTCAAAAAATTGCAATAGATATTAAAAATGGCACTCTCCAACCAGAAGACATTACAGAAGACTTAATCAGCCAAAATCTTGATACCAAATTTTGTCCTGATCCTGATCTACTCATTCGTACCAGTGGTGAATTACGGATCAGTAACTACTTGCTGTGGCAAATGGCTTACACTGAATATGTTTTTGTTGATTGCTTTTGGCCTGATTTTGGGGCAAAACAGTTAGATCTAGCAATTGAACAGTACTCAAAAAGGCATCGACGATATGGCTTATACAGTGTTGCTGCCTAAGGGCGATTTGTTACCAAGGATCTTGACCGGATTGGTAACAGTTCCCGCAGTTATTTTTCTAATTTTCCAAGACCCTATTTATTTCAAAATGATGGGAGTTTTTGTAACCTTTGGGTTGCTAAGGGAATGGTCACGTTTAAGTTTTGGCGAGAGTTATCATTGGATGAATAGCATCTGTTTATTAGCTATTCTCGTAGCTTTTGTCCCAGTGCTACATATGGGCTCTATAGCAATTATATTAGCGGGGTGCGGTTGGTTATATTATCTAAATATTTTCAGAATGAAAAAATTTACAATTGTTAGAACCGGCTATGTATATATCAGTCTTGCGATGATAATCATTATTCATATAATACCTAAAATTGGCGGCTCTTATTTTATATTATTAGTTCTTGCGCTTGTTTGGTGTGTAGATACAGGTGCTTTTCTAATAGGTAAAACTATAGGCGGGCCAAAATTGGCACCAAGAATTAGCCCCGGTAAAACATGGGCAGGTTTTTTTGGTGGTATTTTTTTTGGTTTAACTGGTGTGTGGCTTTTAACAAAAGTAATGGGCCTGCAAGTTAGCAATTCATTTTGGATTTTTTGCACCGCTGCTGTTTTTCTTGCTCACGGTGGTGATCTTCTAGAATCATGGTGCAAGCGGTATTTTAAGGTGAAAGATTCAGGTAGTTTTCTTCCAGGACACGGGGGGCTTCTAGACAGATTAGATAGTCTTTTAGCAGTTAGTTTTGCCGCTGCTTTACTTTGGTGTTTTTGTGGGTAATGCAATGCCCTATTACAACTGCTAAATAGTATGCGATTAGTCTCTTCAGCTCTTAATGTTGCCTTTTTCACAATCCTAAGTCGTTTAACTGGGTTCTTTCGTGATATTTTGATGGCCCAATACATTGGCACAAGCTTTGTGATGGATGCCCTTGTTATTGCTATTAAGATTCCTAGTTTTTTAAGAAGAATCTTTGCAGAAGGCGCCCTTAATTCTTCTTTCGTACCTATTTATTCTGCAATGCATGTTTCGCAAGAAAACGAAGCAAAAGAATTTATTAAAGATGTATTTTCACTAATGACAGGCATTTTAGCCGTGCTAATTGTAGTGTTTGAAATATCCATGCCTTTTGTTGTTACCATAATGGTCCCAGGCGTTAGCGAAGATGTTTTCTCGTTAGCTGTTTCATTTTCTCGAATTATGTTTCCTTTCATTTTGCTTATATCATTAACAGCTTTATTTAGCGGTGTTTTAAATACTCATGATCGCTTTGGCGCTGCCGCATCTTCACAAATTGCTGGAAATCTTTTCATTGTTTTCATTATGAAAATTGTTGATCCGTCAATGATTAGTGACGGCGGAATTGCAGCAACAGCAATGATGGGATCAGGATTTGTTCAACTACTTTGGGTGTATGTTCCTTGCTATTTCATGGGCATACGTCCTTCGTTCAGAAAGCCAAGAAAAAATCAGGCTATGAAAGATTTCGGAAAACGAATGCTTCCTGCTGCATTTGGTTCAGGCATTCTTCAAATCAATTTATTTATTGATACAATTATTGCGTCGTTGCTACCAATGGGAACTATATCTTACCTGTATTATGCGGATAGGCTTTATCACCTGCCAATCAGCGTTACTGGCACAGCTTTAGGCACCGTTTTGCTACCCATGTTATCAAAACAGTGGAGAGAAAATAATGTCGAGGGTGCCATGCATAATCAAAACCGCGCTATTGAATTTGCAATGTTGATTACACTTCCTGCAATGGTCGGATTAATTTATTTATCATATCCTTTGGTCATGGTTATTTTTGAACGTGGTGCTTTTGATCACGCGTCAAGCATCGCAACCGCAGAAACTCTTGCAGGTTTTGCTAGTGGTCTACCTGCCTATATTTTAATAAAAATATTTAACACCAGTTTTTTTGCTCGCCAAGATACCGTCACCCCTATAAAAGTAGCTCTTTCAGGAATGGTTGTGAATGTAGTGTTGAATTTTGCGCTGATATACAAATACAAGCATCTCGGCATAGCTATCGCAACGTCTAGTGCGTCTTGGTTTAATGCTGCCGTATTAGTTTATCTTTTGAAAAAACGTAATTTCATTAGCTTTGATACTGCACTTTGGAAATTCCTCGCAAAAATTCTAATACCTTGTGCTTTAATATTTTTAGTACTTATAACTCTGAAACCTATTGTTTCGCCTTACCTTCATTCAAATGATGGTATTCATGTTCGGTCCATTGCCCTAGCCGTACTTGTTGGCGCTGGATTATTGGCGTATTTTGTCGCAGCTTGGGCTGCTGGCTTATTACGATTCAAAGAATACATGTCATCGTAGATGCAAACTCTATCCCAGGTTATAAAAAGTTATCGTGCTTTTGCTGTCGCTGGACTTCTTGAAAAAACAAAATCCGCACTTATTGTACTAAGTCGTGATAGTGACATCCCCCAGTTTACAGCTCAGCTTGAGCGATTGTTAAAACGCAAAACACTAGCGTTTCCCGCTTGGGACTGCTTACCCTATGACCGCGTTTCCCCATCTCTAGATTGCATTAGTCAACGGGTTCAAGCATTAACCACCTTAGCTGAAGAACCGGAACAAATTTTAGTAACATCCGTTACTGCATTAACTCAATACCTCCCCCCGCGCTTAAGCTTTTTAGGCGAATCATTAACTTTAAAAAAGGGCCAAACGTATTCATTTTCAAAGCTAAATGCATATTTAGTTGAAAAAGGATTTAATCGCGTTGGCGTTGTTTATGAACCTGGTGATTATGCAGTACGTGGCGATATTATTGATTTCTTCCCAATTGGCCATGAAAATCCGTACAGGATAGATTTTTTTGGAGATGATGTTGAACGCATTCGTCAGTTTGATGCAGCAAATCAATCAACATTGTGCGAATTAAATGAAATTCTTATTAAGCCAGCCCGTGAAATTACATTAACTGGACAAGCCATTCAATCTTTCAAGGAAGGTTACCGCCAGCAGTTTCCCGAAAACTACAACCAAAATTCCTTATATCATCACATTAGCCAAGGTCATTTGTATGCAGGCTACGAACATTGGCTTCCTTTGTATTTTGAAAACACAGAAACATTAATTGATTACATAACTCCTGAAAAAACCATTTTAGAATTTGATGCATCGCAAACTTTTTCAGAGCATCACACTTTAATTCACGAATATTATCAGGCACGTGTATCACCGGTTTTTGGAGATCACACTTACCAACCAATGCCACCTGAAAAAGTCTATTGGAATGAAAACACTTGGGATATTTTCACAAAAAAAAACCATGTGATAATTTCTCCGTTTCATACAGAAGGTGCAATACAATTACCGGTTAACCCTGCCCCCAGCTTTGAACAATCAAGGAAGCAAGGACAATTGTTTGAGCATGTGTTCGCTTTAAAAAACGAACATCCAGATAAGCAATTGATCATTGTTGCCCAAACTGATGGTGCACGTTCTCGCCTTGAAGCAATGTTAAAAGAACATGGAAGCATACAAATTCTACCCCTAACAGAATGGCCACCTGTAAATGCTTCAAAAAAGCCTATTTATTCTTTAACTTTTCCGTTAGATGAAGGGTTTGTAACCCATGACCAAATTGTTCTTACCGAACAAGATATTTTGGGCGAACGCATTTCACGTAAAATTCAAAAAGCGCGCAAAAATGCAAACATATTCAAAGACCTTAGTGAATTAAATTTAGGCGATTATGTCGTGCACCGTGAACATGGTGTCGCAAAGTATCAGGGGTTACAAACCGTCGATGTTGCTGACCACCCTCATGATTGTTTGCTGTTAGAATATGCTGATAAAAACAAGCTATTCCTGCCCGTTGAAAACCTTGAGCTTTTAAGCCGCTATGGTTCCGATGATATGGTGGTTGAACTAGACCGTTTAGGCACTGCAAATTGGCAAAACAGGAAAGCACGAGTCAAGAAACGTTTATTGATCATTGCCGACTACTTAATTAAATTAGCAGCTGAACGATCATTGCAGGAGGGTGAGACTTTCTTAACCCCCAAAGTTTATGATGAATTTTGTGCGCGGTTTCCCTACCCTGAAACTGATGATCAGCTTCGTGCCATTGAAGAAGTTCTTGGTGATTTAGCATCGGGTAAACCTATGGATAGATTAGTATGTGGCGATGTTGGTTTTGGCAAAACTGAAATTGCTCTACGTGCTGCCTTTGCTGTTGCAGCATCTGGCAAGCAAGTCGTGATTGTGGCACCTACCACATTACTGTGTCGTCAACATTTTCAGAATTTTTCCAGTCGTTTCCATGGCTTTGGTATTCGCGTTGTGCAACTTTCACGTCTAGTTAAAGCGGCTGATGCGAAACGCACCCATGCTGAAATTACCAATGGTGATGCAAAAATTGTGATTGCCACCCATGCGGTGCTATCTGAGAAGACAAAATTTCATGACTTAGGGTTGCTTATTATTGACGAAGAACAACACTTCGGTGTTAAGCAAAAAGAAAAGCTGAAAAAACTAAAACCGAATGTTCATATTCTCACTCTAACCGCAACACCAATTCCACGCACATTACAACTAGCATTAACAGGAGTTCGTGAATTAAGCTTAATTGCTACACCTCCAATTGACCGTTTGAGCATTCGTACCTTTACTATGCCATTTGATGGAGTGGTCATAAAAGAAGCGTTAATGCGTGAATATCATCGCGGTGGACAGAGTTTCTTCGTGGTGCCTCGCATTGAAGACCTTAAAAAATCAAAAGAAATTCTTGAAACGTTACTACCTGATTTTCGTATTGCCACAGCCCATGGTCAATTACCAGCGACTGAACTAGAAGACATCATTTCTGATTTTTGTGATAGAAAATACGAAGTGCTACTTGCCACCAATATTATAGAATCTGGCATTGATATGCCTTGGGTAAATACCATTATTATTCATCGTGCTGATCGCTTTGGGTTAGCACAACTTTATCAATTACGCGGACGCGTAGGCCGTACAAAAATTCAGTCTTATGCTTACCTCACCCTACCCCCTGATACAATCATTAGTGACACAGCTAAAAAACGATTAGAGGTCATGCAAAGCCTTGATCAACTTGGTGC
>CAMDPB010000042.1 GCA_945903885.1 Candidatus Finniella inopinata | reverse complement strand
TCTTTATAAATTTCTTCAACTCGGTTTAAATCTTTGTGTCCAGTTTCTTGGCGCAAAATTGAAGCCATATTGAATTTGGCAAGTGTTGAATAGGTGCGATGAGAAGATTTAGAAATACCTTCCATGGCAGCTAAAGCATCGCCAATGTTTTTATTAAACATTAATGTTTGAGCATTTACAAACTGCTGAGATATTATTTCACGTTGTTTGGCCTGATGATGTTGCCAAAGATTAAACGCAGCAGATAAACCTATAATTACAGCAAAACCAATGGCAACGGACTTTCCATATTTTTTCCAAAGGTGCTCAAATTTTTCCTGACGAAGGTCACTTTCGACTTCTTGGATGAACTGTTCAAAATTATTTGACATAAAAATTCTTTTAGATCTTAAAATTTATTCATAATTGCACTATATACTGTATTGAGAGAACAGCAAATACAGAAGTGATGGCAATCCTACCAATCCTAGTTACACCCAATCCTATTTTACGCAGAAAAGCTAGCCTTGTATCTGTGGTGGATAGCTATATCCGTGAATTATTAAAAAATATGGAAGATACCATGATCGCTGAAGACGGCATTGGCCTTGCCGCCCCACAAGTTGGAGTCTCAAAGCGAGTTTTGGTGATGGACGTCCCTGCAAACATGACAGTGGATGGAGAAGAAATTGAAGGGCTTGATTCTGGCCAAAATTTTTATCGTATGGTAAATCCTGAAATTATTTGGGCTAGTGATGAATTATCTACGTGCCAGGAAGGATGTCTTTCTGTTCCAGGTCAGTATGCCTCAGTAACCCGTGCAGAAAGGGTGCGTGTTCGGTATCTAAATGAAAAGGGCAGCGTTTGTGAAACAGAATTTGCCCATTTGCAAGCTGCTTGCGTGCAACACGAAATGGATCATCTAGATGGCAAGCTATTTGTGGATTACTTATCATCAATGAAACGTGAGATGTTGCTTCGCAAAGCCCAGCGTATAGAACGATAGAGAGAGCTCTCTATTGCTCTATAGCTTACGTGCGATTGATTCTATTTCAAAGCACTCGATGATATCACCTTCTCGAATATCATTATAATTTTCAAAGGCCATACCGCATTCAAATGCTTCTTTCACTTCTTTTACTTCGTCTTTGAAACGTTTAAGCGTTTTTAAGGTGCCTTCATGAATAACAATGCTATCACGCAACAAGCGTACTTTTGCTCCACGTTTCACTACACCTTCGGTTATGTAACACCCTGCAACCTTACCAATACCGGTAATGTTAAATACATTACGTATAGCTGCATTTCCAAGATATTTTTCTTTTAGTGTCGGTGCCAACAAACCACTCAGCATAGTTTTTATATCATCGATAACATCATAAATAATTGAATAATAACGAATGTCCAGACCATCACGTCGTGCAAGATCTCTGGCTTGTGGATTTGCGCGTACGTTAAATCCTACGATAATTCCACCAGAGGCACGCGCAAGAGTAACGTCACTTTCATTAATTCCACCAACGCCACCATGCAAAATTCTTGGCGCAACTTCAGTACCACTTAGTTTTTGCAAAGAAGATGTAATCGCTTCTAACGATCCTTGAACATCTGTCTTTATAACAACAGGGAACTCTTTAATGTCTCCAGCTGCGATCTGACTCATGATGGATTCCATAGAAGTTTTTACACGAGATTTTGCTATTTGGTCACGCTTACGATGAGTGCGTGATTCTGCAATTTCGCGAGCTTTTGCTTCACTTTCCACAACCAAGAACTCATGACCTGCAGTAGGAACACCATTGAAACCAAGCACTTCAACAGGAACTGATGGTCCAGCCTGTTTAATGGATTTTCCATGATCATTAACCATTGCGCGTACTTTGCCCCATTCAGAGCCAGCCACAACAATGTCTCCAACTTCAAGGGTGCCATTTTGAACAAGAAGGGTCACAACCGTACCACGGCCGCGATCAACTTTAGCTTCAACCACAGCGCCTAATGCACTTCTGTTTGGGTTCGCTTTTGGTTCAATGACCTCTGCTTGTAAAAGAATAACTTCTTCTAATTTTTCAAGATTCCTAAGCTCTTTTGCTGAAACCTCAACGCTTAGTACATCTCCGCCAAATTCTTCCAAGATGATATTGTGGCTTAGCAATTCACTTCGCACGCGTTCAGGGTTTGCATCTGGCTTATCAATTTTGTTAATAGCTACAACAATTGGAACTCCTGCAGCTTTTGCATGATTAATTGCTTCAATTGTTTGTTCCATGATGCCATCATCTGCTGCGACAACAAGAACAACAACGTCTGTGACGTTCGCTCCTCTTGCACGCATTTCACTAAATGCCGCATGCCCAGGTGTGTCTATGAAAGTAATTTTTTTACCTGAGGCCATAGTGACTTGATACGCGCCTATGTGCTGAGTTATTCCTCCGGCTTCGCCTGAAACCACGTCAGTTTTCCTCAAAGCGTCAAGCAACGAAGTTTTTCCATGATCTACGTGACCCATCACTGTTACGATAGGAGCGCGAGGCATTAAATCAACTGAATTATCTTCTGGGCCTTTTAGTCCTATTTCAATGTCTGAATCAGACACTCGTTTTGGAGTATGGCCAAATTCAGCGCAAATAAGTTCAGCTGTGTCAGCATCAATAACCTGATTGATGGTAACCATCATGCCAAGCTTCATTAAAGATTTCACCACATCGCCAGAACGAACAGCCATACGATTGGCAAGCTCTCCAACCACAATGGTTTCAGGAATGATAACTTCTCTTACTATTTTCTGTGAATCTTGTTGATCTGCTCCGTGTTGTTGGCGCATTTTCTTTTGATTCATACGCTTCATAGCAGCAATGGAACGAGAGCGTTGTTCTGTATCGTCTGCTAACAATCGTGCTTGAGTATTTCTATCAAGTTTTTTTGGTGCTTCGCCTAAAGTCTTTTTTGCGGGAAGAACAACCTTTTTCGGAGCTTCTGCTCTGTAAACAACAGCCTTGCGCTTAGCCACAACTGTCTCATCTTCATCAGCAGCTGCAAAACCTTCTTTAGGTTTTACCGGATGTTTTACATCAGTTCTTTGAGGAGTTTTTACAAGCTCACCAGGTGCCGGCGGTAACGTTGCAGCCATAAGTTCTAAGCTCACAAGCTCAATACGCTTTTGCTCAAGAATTGCTGCATCAGCTTGAGACTCTTCAGCCTCTTGATTGTGCGCGCGTCGTTCTTGCTGCCTTGCTTGCTCTTCCAATGCTGATTTTACAGCTTTTAAGCGTGCATCTAATTCACCATGAGTAAGCCCTCTAAGGGTTTCAGGTAAATTTGCTTCGTTAACAGGATCTGCAGACTTTTCAGTATGAGAGCCAATTTTTTTCCGTTTGACTTCAACTTCTACAGTTTTAGTGCGCCCATGGGTAAAGCTTTGTTGTACTTGACCTTCTGCAGGGCGTTTAACTTCAAGCCTATTCCCCAAGGTAAGTGTTTTTTTCTTAACTAGCTCACTACCTTGCTCTGTTGCCTGAGCCTCGGTATTTTCCGCTTGTCCCGTTTGCAACTCCTGCACCATACATATCCTATTCTTGGTTAAACCAGTGCTCGCGAGCTTTCATGATAATGGCATTAGCCACTTCAATATCCATCACTCCAGCACCGATAATTTCTTGTAATTCATCTCCGGCAAGTTCTGCAAGATCTTCACGTATTTTTACGTTTTTTTCTGCAAGCTTTACCAACATCTTTGATGTTAATCCAAGGCCGTACATGTCTTCGGCAACGCCAAGCTCAACGCACTTCTCTTTCGTTATAGCATCCAAATTTTCAAGGTAAGCCTTGCCTCGAGATTGCAATTCATTGGCGGTATCTTCGTCAATACCTTCAATTCGTAAAAACTCGTCTATATCAATTGTGGCCACTTCTTCAATGGTTTCAAAACCTTCAGAAATCAATAATTGTGCGAACATCTCGTCTATGTCCAGGGCCACAGTGAACAAACGCATCTTACCTTCATTTTCCTGGGCACGACGACTAACGTCATCATCTTCAGTAATAATATCAATTTTCCAGCCAGTTAGCTGGGAAGCAAGGCGAACATTCTGTCCGCGTCTACCGATGGCCAAGCTTAATTGATCTTCTGCAACAATCACATCCACACGATGTTGCTCTTCATCAATTACAACTCTGGAAATTTCAGCAGGGGCAAGAGCATTAACAACAAACGTCGCTGGATTATTTGTCCAAGTGATAATATCAACTTTTTCACCTTGCAGTTCATTCACAATAATCTGAACACGACTGCCACGCATTCCGACACATGAACCGACAGGATCAAGATTTGGATCAGATGTGTAAACTGCCATCTTTGCACGACTACCGGGGTCACGAGCAATAGATTTAATTTCAATAATATTATCGTAAATTTCTGGGACTTCTTGCTCAAAGAGCTTAGCCATAAACTTAGGATGTGATCGTGATAACACAACCATTGGCCCGCGTGAATCAGGCTTTAAGTCATGAATAATTGCCCGAACTCTATCACCAACACGATAGCTTTCACGTGGGATTAAATCATCTTTGCGAAGGATACCCTCAGCTTTTCCAAGATCAACAACAACATTTCCAAACTCGACACGTTTTACTAGCGCATTTACCACATCGCCAATACGATTTTTAAACTCTTCGTGTTGACGTGCTCGTTCTGCATCACGGACTTTTTGAAAAATAATTTGACGTGCGCTTTGCGCTGCAATTCTTCCAAATTCAAGGGGAGGAAGCTCTTCTTCTAGAAGATCGTCTATTTTTGCATCGGGATAATCCACAAGAGCAGTTTCAACTGTAACTTGATTGATAGGGTCTTCAACTAGCTCTACAACCGTTAAACAACGAACTGTCTGCACATGCCCTGTTTCGCGATCTATATTGACGCGAATGTCATGCTCCATTCCATATTTTTGTTTTGCAGTGCGCTGCATTGCAAGTTCCATGGCTACAATCACTTCTTCGCGATCAATACCTTTTTCACGAGCAACTACATCAGCTACTTGTATTAGCTCATGTCTTGGATGCTGAATTGCGTTTTCCACAGGCTTTAATTTTCTGCTTGCCATGGTATCCCTATATCAATCTTTCTTTTAAATAGAACTAGCCAAATTTGCCTGGCGAATGTCGCCATAGCGAATGTCGATACGATCTAATCCACTATCAAGGGGGTGCTTTAGGTGTAAAGAAATACCTTCATCAGAAGCCGTTTCTAAAAACCCATGAAAACTTTTACGATTCTCAACAGGCAATATTGTTTTTACCACAATTTCTAAACCAAGGAAACGTTTATAATCTTTTGGCTGCGTAATAGGTCTTTCAGGTCCAGGAGACGAGACTTCCAAAACATAAGAGCCTGAAATTGGATCGTCTACATTCAAGTGCACAGAAAGGGTTCTGCTGACTTGTGCGCAATCATCTACATTGATTGGCTGTTCATCCAATCTTTCGATCATAACCTGTAACGTTTTACGTGTCATGCCAGTTATCTGGACACGCACAATTCCATACCCCATAGGATTAACAATGGAATCAAACTTTTCATGAAGAGAATCTGTTAGTTGCATACATACTTCCTTAAGTCTTATCGGTAAGGTAGGTATTTTATTTGTTGATTTCAAGTTTTTTATTAATTTTTTTAGCAATAGGGTGATGTTGTTGTACAAGCTGGTATACCGATAAAGGCATAACATGGGTATATATCTGGGTGGTTGCTATATCGCTGTGCCCTAGTAATTTTTGTATGGTTAGTAAATCAGAGCCACCCTGCAAAAGGTGTGTAGCAAAGCTATGGCGAAATACATGGGGCGAAATTATTGTAGGGTTTAAGCCGAATTCTATAGCTGTTTCTTTTACTAATTGACCAACGCGTTGACGCGTAAGGCATCCTTCTTTACTTCTTGATGCAAAAAGAAAAACTGAGCTTTTTATGCCACTTACAAAAATTTCTCTAACTTTTAAATATGCCAGTAAAGCTTCAAGGCATGTGTCGTTTAAAGGAACTAACCGTTCTTTGTTGCCCTTACCTTTAGCTAAGATCATTGGTTGTGCAATGGCGCCTGTGACAACGCAATTTAATGGCAATCTTATAAGTTCGGTAACCCTAAGACCTGAAGCATATAATAATTCTAAAATAGCCCTTACTCTTATGTGTGATGGTTCTTTTGCTTTCTTTAAAAAATCTAAAAATTCCCCCATTTGATTTGAAGAAATTACTTTAGGCAGGGTGGCTGGGATCTTTGCGGTTTTAACGTGCAGGCACGGGTTACTGCTAATCATGCCTTCATTGAACAGGAATAGATAAAACTGTTTTAGCGTTGAGATACGCCTATTTACTGTGCTGACCTTGAATTCTTTGGAAAATAAAAATTGTATATATTCTTCAATGTCAGTTTTTAAAATCGTCAATACTGGCTTGCTGATCCACTTTGTGAAGTGATTCAAATCTCTATGGTATGCTTCTAAGGTATTTAAAGAAGCATTGCGATCGGCAGCTTGTGATTCAAGAAATAAATCTATTTGCATGCTAAATTACTATCATTTTATTTGGGGGCTTTACTACAGAGAATTCTTCGTGAAATACTATTAGTGTAGACCTTATCAAATTATGTGGTGTTATTACTATGGATATAAATTGTACTGCAGACCCAAACTTTTTAGCGACAGCTATTGCTGTAATGATACTTCTTCTAGTGCCAATGGCATTGCCCATTATAAGAAATATTCCTAACTTTAATCTTTCAAAGATATCTTCCATTGGTGGAGGAATGGCTGTTACGGCTGTATTCGTGTTCATGGTTCCTGACGTTATTGAAAAAATAGCTCAAGTTTCAGAAAATAGTAGTATAGAGTACCTAAGACAGAAACACCATTTAACGTTCTTGGTGTTTACGACTTTTTTGCTTGCATTTTGTACAATGTACGCTTTAGAAAAAGTAGCCCTTGATCGCACAAAAGCAAATACAGAACCTAGTCGTTTTGTATTTTATCTTCACATGGGAATACTTTGTGCAATGATGATAGCCTTAGTGAGCTCATTCCCGGTACTTGCAAAAGCTAGTTTCTATGCAATCGGACTGGTATGTGCGTTAGCTGTTTTTGAAATTTTCCTTGAAGAAATAGCGCTTTTAAAGCACTTTGGAGACTTATACTCCCACCTAGGGCGTTACGTTGTGATGTTAGCAATTGCGATTGGTTGGGTTCTTGGCTTGAAATTTTCATCCCAAGAAAGCACCGTATTTACTCTAATGACTCAAGCTTTTGTTATTGGCATGATTCTTACTGCAGTAATAAAAGGTGAATTTGATATAATTAATCAATCAAATAACTGTGTTATTTTCCTTGTTTCTTCTTTTGTGAAGGTGCTGATTGTATTAGGCTTAATCACAATTCAAGATGCTAATGTAGCGAAAAAAGCCGGAAAGAAAATTCCAGCTGCTCCGACTTCGTATGCTGTGCCCTCAACTTATAACGTGGGCCAAATAGCACCTAATTCTATTGATTCAAAAAACGCAAGTTCCTAGTCAAAAATAAATTTAAAAAAAAGCCCAACAGCATTTTGTCTGTTGGGCTTTTTTATTTCGTATAAATACCGTCTATAATTTCTTCAAAAAGTCTGTGCCAGTTTTGTTCCGCGCCAATGCGCATTAAAACAGATCCTATGCCAACCGCGGCACGGTCCATAAAAACAAACTCTCGTGGTGGTTTTATTCCGCCTAATTCATGCAATCGTTTGTGAACACTTCTGGCTATTTCCCAGCCCTTCTTGCCTCCATTAGCGTCTTGAATAGGGCGGATTTTATCTTCTAGCAAAGGCTCATATAGCAAGTTTGCCCATTGATTTAAAACATCTATTAATTCATTGGAAATATTATTAAATCCCCAACGTTTATAGGCATCCACCGCTAAGTCTGGCTTATTATCTCTTAAGGCCACGTATAAATCGACTACAGCTTGTAAAAATGGTTT
>CAMDPB010000041.1 GCA_945903885.1 Candidatus Finniella inopinata | reverse complement strand
TGTCGTTTAAAAGAAAAGGTTCAGGTAAAAAGCGTTTCAATGAAGGGTTCAGAAAATCTTTTACCTGATTGAAGTGAATATCTCGCGCCACAAGAATACGTGATAAGAATTCAGGAAGTTCGTACGACTGCATGTACTGCATTACCCGCCGATCTTCGGCAGATGCTAAAACCCAATCAAAACCCTTTAAAGATTTCATGACTTATAGAAAAAAGTGCCCGCAAACACAATCACAGCGGGGCCTGACATGTACAGTTTTTGCCCATCCCACTGAATCCAAAGATCTCCACCCGCTTGTGAAACTTTTGTTTTTTGTTCAACTTTTTTATGGGCATAAGCTGCCACCACTGATGCGCACGCACCGCTACCACAAGCTGGGGTAATACCTGTTCCACGTTCCCAAACTTTTAGCTGCAAATGTCCAGAATCGAGTATTTTCACAAAATCAACGTTAGTACGAAGTGGAAATGCAGGGTGGTTTTCTAACCCTTCGCCATAGCTAGAAACTGAATCAATATTTTCCACAAAGCATACCAAATGTGGGTTACCTACATTAACTGCCACAGCATCTGGCGTGGAAAGATGCCCTAATGATTGTGGTCCATCTAAAATTTCAACTGTTGGAGTTGGCATTTGAATAGTCACCATATCATCTTCCAACTGGCAGTTCAGAGTTCCACCAAGGGTTTCGATGGTAATTGTGCGTTGTTGTTTTTGATCCATCAAATATTTTGCAATACAACGGCTTCCATTACCGCAGCTTTCAGCTTCAGAACCATCGGCATTGAAAAAGCGAACGTTAATTCGGTCATTTATTTCGTGTACCACAATCACTTGGTCACAGCCTATGCCATATCTTCGATCAGCGAGTCGTCTGCTTAAATCACTTAGGTCATTGGCTGGCACATCTGGATTAACCAACATGACAAAATCATTTCCAAGACCTTGAGCTTTTATAAATTCCATATTACATCCTGATAACTTCTAACATTAAATCAATCAGTATCCCTTCGCGTACACCGCGATCAGCTAT
The DNA here is from genome assembly GCA_945903885.1 of Candidatus Finniella inopinata. Lineage (GTDB taxonomy): Bacteria > Pseudomonadota > Alphaproteobacteria > Paracaedibacterales > CAITNM01 > CAITNM01. The sequence goes on along the minus strand of CAMDPB010000041.1, from coordinate 7,172 downwards.
TCGCATTGTTTTAAGCGGCAATGCGTTACATATTGCTTTTAGAATATTTGATCCAGTTAAAACGTAGTCTGCTCGACTAAAGCCAATATTTGACTGATCGAGGCGTTCTTCGCGCGTCATGGTTAAAATACGATCAATAACGGCATGTAAATCCTCATAAGAAATCGACATTCCATCAACAAGACGACGATCATACTGCGCCAAGCCTAAGTGAAATGCTGCAAGGGTTGTAACTGTTCCTGAGCTACCGGTAATTTGTAATTCATCATTTTCAATAAGTTTTGCGATATTGTTTCTTTCAACAAAACCTCGTAAACCTTCAAAAATACGACCTTGCAAGTACTCATGTGATTGGGCTGTGTCTATAGGAATTCCAGCGGCTTCTGTTGTAGTTACTACTCCATAGGGAACAGAAATTGAGTCAATTTCATCGAACGGAACGGCATAACCAGGACGACGCTTACCATCTTTTTTAAGTTTAACAAGAATAACTTCTGTGCTGCCCCCGCCGATGTCAAAAACAATTCCATAAGGAATGTGTGGACTTAGCATTGCCGAGCAACCCTTTAGGGCCAAACTTGCTTCTTGATCTGAATCAATGACTTCAATATCAAGATTGAGTTCTTTTTTTGCGCGATCAACCAATACGTGGTTGTTAGTTGCACGACGACATGCTTCTGTTGCAACAGCACGTAAGCTATGCAGATGATAACGATCCAGTTTTTTACGACAAATTGCCAGTGCTTCCATGGCTCTGTCTATTGCATCTAGTGATAATTCGTCATTATTGTGCAGCCCTTCGCCTAAACGAACAACCTTAGAAAAAGAATCAATCACCTTCCAAGATAACGGTTTTGGACGACTACGAAAATAGTTAGTGCGAACACCTGCTACGTTTACACGTGCAATTAGCAAGCGACAAGAATTCGTGCCAAGATCAATTGCTGCTATAATTGGGTGGTGACTATCGCACTCTAGAGGACGAACGCCCCCAAGCTGTGGTTTTTGTACATCATATTCAGACATTTCTTCATTTCTTTTTATAATTGCTTTTTTTTATATCTTACACTCAATCAGCATATTATGGTAGTCATGAATGTGTACTGCTGGGGGATAGTTTAGCGGTAGAACTCCCGGCTCTGGACCGGGCAACTCTGGTTCGAATCCAGGTCCCCCAGCCAATATTTGAGTTTAATTAAGCACTACTTGCTTTTCCTGATCAATGCCAAGTACTTCTCTTATCGCATCTTGCACTTCAACCATCAACTGGCGACTGCATTGTGCTAATGGACCTCTTACAAGTCGTTTATTATCAATTGATCGAATTTGGTCAATCAGGAGATCAGAATCTTTTTCAAGCTGCGAAAGTGCGTCAATCCTAATTCTTAGGGGCTCTACATGATCAATTAAATTAGTTGTTAAAGGAATGATGATTGTTGATGGGTGAAAAATATCTAATAACACTTGGTTCTGCACAATCATTACTGGCCTAAGTTTCCCTGGTTCCGTACCTGATTGAGGGTTAAGGTCAGCAAGCCAAATTTCTCCATAGTTAATCTTTAGGATCATATTCTACTGCACTAAATTCGGCGTTGATAATCATGCTTTCCTGGCGAACTTTTTGACTGGCGCTTCTTAATTTTTGAGCACGAGACTCATCCGCAAGCATTTTGTTCATTGCTAATATAGCCCGTTTTATGTATTCGCTTCTTGTTAGATGTAGGTGATTAGCACAAGAATCAATGCTATGCACTACGTGGTCAGGAATTCTAATGGTGACGGTAGTCATTTCCAAACTCTTTTATATTTTGACCATTTATAGAATACCAGAAATTGACAAAAAAATAAACAAAAATGTAAGACAAAATGTGTTACTTTTATGATCACACCCAGATTAAAATTTAAAAATCAGTGAAGCCACCTTTCAGTAAAATGGCTTCAAAAATCTCTTAGAAAATACCAATTACATGTGTTCGCTGTCAACACCATGATGTGTCACTGGCGTAGTTGCCGCCCCAATAACAGCTGGGTTTGTTGGAAGAGCTGTCGTTCCTGCTACAGCCTGTTGAATGTCAGTTATAACGCTATCTGCGTTTTTCACAATAGCTGCTGCAGTACTTCCTGTTCCAGAGCTTGGCGCTGTTTGAGAGAGAATAGTTGTTGCAGAATCAAGCGTTGCTTTTGCTGCAGTTTTTGCTTCTGGTGGTGCAAGATCATAAACTTGTTGTGCAATTTCAACTCTGGCAGTAAGTACAACAGTCAAAACGTCTTTAGCTGCTGTTATGGCATCTGGCGCGCCTGCTGCTTCTGCTTGTTTCAGATTGGCTTGTGCCGTTGCAACAGCTTCATCTGCTTTATTTAATTCGCCTTGTTTTTTTGTGTAGTCACTTACAACTGGCACTGATGGCGCTGCCGTAACAAATCCACTTTCTATAAATTTTTGAGCGACATCTACGGTTGCCGGATCAGATGTCACACTTCCTAAAGTGCTTTGTAACTGTTTAAAGAGATCGGTTCCAGGCCTGTATTTCAGGATACGCTCTGTTGTATTCAAATTATTTGTAATAGAAGAAGCTACAGAAATTCTATTGTCTAACGCGACTTTCTCAACCCCCTGCGCACTTTCAAGAAGAGATAAAACCAATTGTGAAACAGTAATGGCTCCTTGAGCTATTTTTAGTGACCAATACTGAAGTGCTGATGGACTAGGAATACTATTAAACAAATTTTTATACGCCAGCGTCACAATTTGATCACTCGTTCTGTTCTGACTAAAAGAGTCCTTACTGGCAGCAAAGGAATTGGCAACTGCGGATATCTCTAAACCTGCTGACAATACACTATTCCAATATGCTAAACCTGAAGGGTCAGGTGCTCTGCCAAAAAATCCAACATATAACTGTGTGATTTGCGTTTGTTGATCTGCACTAGGGTTTGCCGAATTGAAAAAACCTGCAAACAGAATAACTATAATGTTAAATAATTTAAATTGTGGTTTATTCATTTTCATCTCCTTAAAACTTTCCAGCTAAGTTCGCACTAAAGCTATTAGACCTAACGCTTTGGTTGGCTTTACTTGCTGTCCAATCAAGGTTCAAAATTCCCCCAAATAATATGGCACCCACCCCTGCCCTAAATGAGTTCCGAGATTTTAGATGAGCGGTGTAATAAAGGGACCTGGAATACCCTAGACTTGCATAGGGAATAATATTAGGAGTAACCACATAACCAACTTTTGTATTTGCAGCTGCCTGATCTAGCTTTAAATCTTTCTTGGGCTGGAATACTCCAGCATTATCAGTATAAGCTTTATTATGCATGTAGGTACGACTAAAACCAACATCAGGCGCTACAAAAAACTGAGCGTTAACAGGAAAAGTCATTTTTAAATATAAACTTGGCGTTCTGTATACATTTTTTGATACTGAGTATGCATTAGGTTGACCGGACTCAGTTGTCGTCGTTTTTCCTTGCTTTGATGAAAAAGTAAAATCAACTTTCAACCACTGTAAAACCTTGTAATCGAAAGAAGCTGTCATTGTGTCATCAACTGACTTAATACGTAAAACTTCATTTGCTGTTTTTTGTGTTGTTCTGCTTCTTACAAACACGGTACTTGCTGAAAATTCTGGAGAAAATTGATATCCCAATGAAAGAACTCCCGCTTTGCTACGTCCCTTTAAAGGGGTCTCTGACGATTTATCTGTGAATGATCCAAGAACAGTCCCTGCTACTGCAGTAAAATTTTTAGGCTGGTGTTCTGCTTTATATTTTTCTACAAAATCTCGTAAACGTCTTTGTTGATCAAACGATGGAATTTTTGCAACATTGGAAGCAGCCCCTGAAGTGCCTGACAAGCTGAGCAGCAAGCTTATGTATAAGGATTTTTTCTTCATATTGCTTTCAACACATGATGTTCTTTTACAGAAATTTTACTAAAATATTGATTAATTTTTAGTTAAGAAGTCTTTTAAAAAAAAGAATTTCAATCCATGAATCCATAGCGCAGAACTGCTTGTAAGGCTAAACGCCCCTTTGCTGTTGCGGTTAGTTTACTGTTGATATGAGTTAAAAAACCTTCGTTGAGAAGGGTTTGAATTTCGTTCGTTATGGGCTTATTCCAAGCAATACCCTCGGTGGTACGCAAGCCCATGAGGATTCGTTCTTGTTCTTGTTCATCGGCAGATAGTTCCAGGCATTCTTCGTCACGAATGGATTCTTTTAGCCAGCGCTCTGGTGTGCGGTACTGTTTAGTCGCCAAATATTTTCCATTTACGGCCACCCGCCCATGGGCACCAGGACCAACACCTATATATTCGCCATAGCGCCAATAAGTTAAATTATGCTGGCATTCAGCGCCTGGCTTTGCATAATTTGAAACTTCATACGCTTGCAAACCTTCTGCTGCACAAAGTGAATTTGTTAGCTCGTACATATCTGCTGCCAAATCATCAACAGGCAGAACCAACGTTCCTTGGGCATGCAAGCGTTCAAATGCTGTATTGGGCTCAATAGTCAGTTGATAAAGTGACAAATGCTCAGTTCTAAAAGCTAATGCTTGTTCAAGCTCTGGTTGCCATTCATCAGGAGTATGACCAGGTGTTGCATAAATCAAGTCGAAGCTAACACGCTTAAATGTTGCTTGGGCTGTGTGAATGGCTTTAATTGCCTCTTCAACGCTGTGTTTTCTGCCCAAATTTTGCAAGCGTTCGGGACGTAGTGATTGCACCCCAATAGAAATACGATTTACCCCAGCTTGGCCCAGCTGTTGAAATTTTTCGACTTCAACACTATTGGGGTTTGCCTCTAAAGTAATTTCAAGGTCAGGAGAGGTAGACCATAATTTGCACGCTTCGCTGATAATAGCTTCAACAGTTTGTGGTTGCATAAGGGATGGTGTGCCACCACCGAAAAAAATAGTCGTTAACAGCCTAGGGCCAATCCAATCACGAACGCGCCGAAGCTCTGCACATAGCGCTTGCTGCCATTCTTTTTCGCCGTACGTTTCCCGCACGTGACTGTTGAAATCACAGTAGGGACATTTTGATAAGCAAAACGGCCAATGGATATAGAGGGAGATGGGTTGGGGTTCACCCATGGGCAGCGTCCCAATTATCACCAATGCCAATATCAACAACTAGTGGAACCTTCAGTTGCACAATATTTTCCATCATTTCTTTTAATTTAGGTGCAACATCTGCGACATCGTGTTCTGCAATTTCAAAAATCAATTCATCATGTACTAGCAACAATAACTTTGTTGGGGACGTTTTTAAAAACCCATGAATTTTGATCATTGCCCTTTTGATAATATCTGCATTACTACCCTGAAGCGGTGCATTAATTGCCTGACGCTCAGCAAATTGGCGAACCATGCCATTTTTATCAAGAATTCCTGGCGTATGAATTTTACGACTCATAAGGGTTGTCACAAAGCCTTGTTCACGCGCTTGTCTGTGATAATTTCGAATGTACGCATCAATACCAGGATAGCGCGCAAAATACGCGTTAATCATTTGACTAGCTTCTTGGTTAGAAGTACCAAGCTGCCTTGCCAGACCAAATGCGCTAATACCGTAGATAATGCCAAAATTCACAACCTTAGCACGCCTGCGAAGCTGTGGTGTGACATGGGTCATAGGCACTCCAAACACATCTGATGCGGTGCGTGTGTGAATATCTTCCCCATTTAAAAATGCTTGCTGCAATGTTGGAACATCAGCAAAATGTGCCAAAAGCCGTAATTCAATTTGTGAATAATCAAGGCTTACAAGCTTGTGACCTGGCTTTGCAATAAATGCCTGGCGAATTTTTCGTCCATCTTCATTTTTAATAGGAATGTTTTGTAAATTTGGATCAGATGATGACAACCTGCCAGTAGCCGCACCCACCATAGAATAACTGGTGTGTACACGGCCAGTGATTGGGTTGATTGCGTTTAGCAAGCCTTCAACGTATGTAGAATTTAACTTGGCAAGTCCGCGCCAAGCCAATACTTTTTCAGGCAATGCATGTCCTTGTGCAATAAGCTTTTCTAGAACGTCTACATCGGTACTATAAGCACCTGTTTTGGTTTTTTTAGCCCCTGGCAATTTTTGCTTATCAAATAAAATTTCCCCAAGCTGCGCCGGTGATGCAATATTGAATTCACAATCTGCAAGGGTATAAATTTCTTGCGTTAATTCCACCATGCGTTTGGAAAAATCTTGCCCTAAATGCTTTAGCCAGTTTGAATCTACACACACACCGGCTTCTTCCATAGAAACAATAACGGGGATTAGCGGGCGTTCGGTTAGTTCATATACAGCGCTTACTTGGTTTTTGCTAAGTTCAGGCTTGAATGTATTGCACAGCAACCCAGTTATTTCTGCATCTTCTGCTGCGTAATTTGTAGCGATTGGAATTTCAACCATATCGAAGGTTTTTTGGGCTTTGCCTTTACCTGCCACTTCAGCAAAGGTAATAGTGGTTCTGTTTAAATATTTAAGAGCTAATTCGTCCATTCCATGGCCATGCTCACCACCGTGCAAAACATAAGACATCAGCATAGTATCATCGAGCGTATTCACTTCAAAACCATGTTGACGAAGTACTAACAGGTCATATTTTAAATTATGCCCGATTTTCAAAATGGCAGTGTTTTCCAGAAATGGTTGCAATACTATTTTTGCTGCATCAAGGGGAATTTGGCGCCCTTCTGTTTGATGAGCAAAAGGCACATAAGCAGCTTTGTAACCAGAATCAGTTGGAATACCCAAAGACAACCCCACAAGCTTTGCTTGCATGGCATTAAGCGATGTTGTTTCACAATCAATTACAACTTTCCCAACGGAGGTCGCTTCATCGATCCACTGTTTTAACGTATCAATATCGGTGATGCATGTGTAATCAACAGGTTTAGCGGTTGATTTAGATGCTTCAAAATAACCATCTGCCATTTGCAAACGCTTCATTAAGCTTAAAAAGCCAAGCTCCTTTAAAAAGCTATCACGCTGTTCAAATTTTCTTTCAACCGGTGAAATTTCGCTATAAGCAACAGGCAATGGCGCGTTATCATCTAACGTGACTAATTTTTTTGATATACGAGAAAGTTCAGCGTGTTCTGTTAGCAGATCACGGCGACGTGGCTGTTTAATTTCTGAAATTTTCTCTAATAGATTTTCTAAACTTCC
>CAMDPB010000040.1 GCA_945903885.1 Candidatus Finniella inopinata | reverse complement strand
ATATGAAGCAAGATATCGTATTATACGACCCAGTTGCTCAGTTTTGGTTTTTGAAACCACCCATGGCAGCAGATACAATCCTAACCTCAGCGTTGAAGGATCACCATAAACAAGCCTTGGAATTTGAGCACAACAGGCTTTTCTATGTGGCTTTAACCCGCACAAAAGAGCACCTAATTCTTGCTGGCTTGCCTCATGATCCCAGCCCTAATTCTTGGTATTGGTGTGTTAGTGAAGCTGTTAAAGAGAATGTTATCGCCATTATATAAATAGGGATTCAAAAGCACTTTCATAATCATTACAACCAAAAATTTCTTCCTCATGCACTTTAAGAAGATTAGCCAACGATGCATCGTCACTTAAGCCATAAGGAGCCATATATCTACCTGTAAGCGCATTAAAATTATCTCTTCTCGTTTCATAGAGATTACCTGAAAAAAGATGATATGCTTCGTCTTTTTTCCAAAAATGATTCAAAATATCAAGATCTTGCCCTCCTCTAATTAATTTCGTTGCCATAACAATTCCTGCCGCTACAGGGATGCGACTAAATTGATCTGGTAAATTATTTCGATCAAGGTATTTTTTAATCAAACATTAATTAAAGTATTATGATAATTTTACTAAAAAACTCGACAGATGACTTGAGTATGTAGCACTTTTTTTATCATACGAACAGCAAAATATTAGAGCCGTTAAGCACTTTTTATTATTAAAAGTAGCACCAAGATTATTGAGCTAAAACTAAAAATCTCTGAAACTGTTTGTGGGAGTGGTGGGCGCCGTAGGAATCGAACCTACGACCCGCTGATTAAGAGTCAGCTGCTCTACCATCTGAGCTAGGCGCCCGCTTGGCTATACTTTTAGCCTAAATTAGGTTACGTGTCGACCCTAAAATATAAGACATTCGGGTTTATGTGAGGTGCCGGACTCAGTATTACATGAGCCGGCACAAAGTTATTTCTACTCGGCATCAATGACTTCAAGTAATTCCACATCAAAAATTAAATTTGCATTTGCTGGAATAAGTCTGCCTGCACCACGATCTCCATATCCTAATTCTGATGGAATATGCAAACGGCGTTTGCCACCTGGCTTCATGGTAGCTAAACCTTCTTCCCATCCCTGAATAACCATGCCAACACCGTGGGTATATTGTAGTGGTTCACCGCGATCAACGGAGCTGTCAAATTTTTGACCATCTTCAAGAGTACCTGTGTAATGCACAAATATAATTTGTCCGGCCTTTGGTGAGTTACCAGTGCCCTCTGTTACATCTTCGTATTTAAGCCCAGAAGCTGTTGTGATCATGATTTATCCTTTTAAAAGTAAAAGGAAATATTAGCTTGCTAATGTCTGTTTTTCAAGCGCCGATGGAAAGTTTTGAGGGTTTCTGCAGCTTTATCAAAAAGACTACCTTTTTTAAAAGTACCTACCACTTGCCCTTCTGCATTAATTTTCATACCTGCAGGCAACCCTGTCATCAACTCAATTGCTTCACATACGGTATCAACACCCCAAATATGGAAATTGCCTTGGGCAATATCTTCCAGAACTTCAGGACGTAATGTAAGATTTGCAATATTTGCATTGGGTATGATAACGCCTTGAGTTTTTGTAAAACCCCGTTCTTTGCATAGTCTGTGGAATCCTTCAATCTTCATGTGAATACCGCCCACAACTTGTGAGCTACCAAATTGGTTAATGGATCCAGTAATGGCAAGATCTTGACGAACGGGGACATTAGCAAGGGATGATAGTATTGCGATCAACTCAGCCATAGATGCGCTGTCACCTTCGACATCGGTGTAATTTTGCTCAAAAGTAAGGGAACAGGAACAAGAAAGGGGGAATTTTTGTGCGAAAACACCGTTTAGAAATCCTTCTAATATAAATGCACCCTTTTGCTGTATAGGCCCTCCTAATTCAGTAAGCCTTTCAATGTTTACTACTCCTTGTTCACCGACATAAGTTCTAGCGCTTATACGTGCCGGGATACCAAAACTACGATCGCTAATACTTAAAATCGTTAAACCATTTACTAATCCAATTTTGCACCCTTGAGTATCAATTAAGACCTGGTTACGTTGAATATCTTCCAGAGTACCATCTTCAAAGCGCGCATTGCGCCTACGACGCTGTAAAAGCACTTGGTTGATGATTTTTTCATCAATGGGTTTTTTAGAAGATTTTTCACTGGCAATTGTGTCAGCCTCAGCCAAAATATCACTGATAAGTTCAAATTTTGCTGAAAGTTTCTCACGGTTCTTTGCCCATCTTGAGCTATACCCAGTTAGGTAAGAAATTGCATCTGGAGTAATATCACGACTTGTTTCTTTTAAGCAGGTTGCTCGAATAAGTTTTTGGTAGTTAGTAATGTTTTCAGGAGTTGCCGGCAAATCTGTATCAATCTCTGCACGTATTTTAAAGTAAGAAGGAAAATCAGGGTCTTGCTGAAAAAAGCTATAATACCAAACAGGGGAAGCCACTAAGAAAACTTGTAAGTTCAAAGGAATTGAGCGGGGGCTTGGAGCATCATCTAACGGAGTTCCGCCTTCACGGTAACGTTCACGAATAGTAATTTTGCTATCACGAAGTGCTGACTTTAGCATATCCCATGCATCTTCATCTTTTGCAATTTCATCGGCACGTAAAACTAGAATTCCACCGTTTGCGCGATGCAAAGCCCCAGGCCGGATTAAAGTAAAATTTGTTTCAATGCTTCCAGTTGAAGAATTATTACGATACTTAATGGACCCAAATAAGTTTTCGTATGTAGGATTTGATTCTAAAACAGCCTGCGCCTCAGATTTCTGAGCATGATCAATAATAACATTTATACCGTAACGTTCAATCGCTGCCTTACTAAGTTTTGCTTTAGAATTTTCCTCATCAAATAGCAGACTAAGGTTTTGCAAAAGATCGCGTTTGAATTCATCAATCCAGCCCTTCAAATGAATTGAAAATTCTTCCTTGTATGCTTGAAAATGTGGCGTAAGTACTTTGCGTGCAGTGCTTTGTTTAAGTTGAGAAATCTGTTTTTCAATTTTTTGGTTAGCCATGTTAGCAGCAATACTTAGGCGTGTAAGAGAGTTTCTTAAAGCGACCATATCTTTTGGAGAGTTACTTTCCTCACATACTTCTCCATTCTCTTGTGGCTCTAAAAACAAGCCATCTATACCAGATATAAGCTCGAATCCTTTAGCTTTTGCAAGATTTTGTAACTCTTGAGTTTGTTGATCAATTTGTGATTGTTGGTACTGACCAAGACTTTCAGTTTGCTTACGAAATTGACTTGATGTAAAAATTTTTCCAAGAATGGTGCTAACACTTTGCAACAATTCAGTGGTTTTTGTTTTGAGGTATACCCCCTGACCAGAAGGAAGCTTAAATGGAAGAGGTCGATTGCTTTCTAAAAAATTATTAACATAAACCCAATCATGAGGAGGAGGAAGCTTCTTAACATATTCTTGCAAATACCCCATGGTTGTACTCATGCGACCGCTGCGATCATCTCCAATAACAAAAATATGAAAGCGCTTGTTTCGCATTTTAAGACCAAACTCAATGGCTTCTTTAGCACGCTCATGAGACGATAAATCAAACAAAGAAACGGGAAATTTGTTCAGACGATTTTTTGGCAAAAATACATTTGGACTGCAAGGATGCAGAGGGATGCCAATCTGTTCAATAGGAATAGGTTCTTTCATAAATTTATTATGAACGAACAACCGTTAAATGATTCTTAACACACATACTAGAGTGTTATTTTTTTTTGCAGTATTGTGTAGGCTAGTATCCTTAATGAGAAATACTATTATGTCATCATCCAAAACACTATTCGAACGCGGGTTAGCTATCACTATTTTTTCAAGTAGATGGTTACAAGCCCCTTTATATCTTGGTTTAATTGTGGCACAGGGTATTTACGTACACCGATTCACAAAAGAAGTCTGGCACCTTGTAACCAGCTTAAAGGTTTACACTGAAACAGAAATTATGTTGGTTGTGTTGAATTTGATTGATGTCGTGATGATTTCAAATCTGCTGATCATGGTTATTATTGGTGGTTATGAAACATTTGTGACGCGATTAGGTATGGATAATCACCCTGACCTGCCCGAATGGCTTGATCATGTAAATGCAAATACTATGAAAATAAAGCTATCAATGGCATTAATTGGTATTTCATCAATTCATTTATTAAAAACATTTATCGAAGCTGCAAAAATGCAAGAAGCAACCATCAAATGGCAAGTAATTATCCACGTTACCTTTATTATTTCTGCTATAGCATTGGCGTACACAACAAAAATTTCACAGGCTAGTTTAGAGGCTTTAAGTGCAAATAAACATTGAAGCAATTACTAATGTAGTGAAAAATCACCTAAGTGAAGATGCAATTTTGTCTGTAGTTGATGAATCAGAACAACACCGTGGACACAAAGGGCACAACCCAAAAATTGGTGTAACGCATATTGCACTTAATCTTGTGTGGGAAGATTTGGAAGGATTGACGATTATAGAACGGCAACGTCTTGCAAATGCGTGGCTGGATGACTTTTTTAAACAAGGTCTGCATGCTGTAAGGTATTGCTTAAAAACACCTAATGAGAGCATAGCATTATGATGCCCATGGTGTTGGTTGTTGATGATGATATGCGTCTTAGAGAGCTATTGGGTAAGTTCTTAATTGATTATAGTTACCGTGTTCAAACAGCAGCCAATGCAGCTCAAGCACGAGCTCAGCTTGCATCGCAGCATTTTGATATGATGATTCTTGATATTATGATGCCAAAAGAAACAGGGCTAGAATTGCTAGCATCAATGAGAAGAAATCAATCTTCCTATAAGCAAATACCAGTTATTTTATTAACAGCCCAGGATGGCTTAGATGAAAAAATTCATGGATTAATGTCAGGAGCAGATGATTATTTAACAAAGCCATTTGAGCCAAAAGAACTGATTGCAAGAATTGAAACAGTTTTAAGACGCACAAATATTCCACTCTTAGTTGGCATTGATTTATACTTGGGAAATTATGTTTTTAAAGTAGAAAAAGCAGCCTTATTTAAAAACAATGAAGAAGTTCGCTTAACATCAACTGAACAAATGGTATTGCGAATTTTAGCGCAGCACCCGAATCAACCTTTTTCAAGAACTGATTTAGCGCATCGAATTGGATTTGTCATCAGCGATAGAAGTATTGATGTGCAAATCAACCGATTAAGACGAAAGTTAGAAGACGATGCAGGTAAATATTTAAAAACAATTAGACATGTGGGGTACGCTTTATGTCCCGACTCTTAAAAGCAATAATGAATCCAAAAAGATTATTAAGAAAAACTCTTCCAAGAAGCTTATTTGGTAGAGCGTTGATTATACTTTTAACACCATTGTTGTTAGTGCAGGTCGTGCTTGGTTATATCTTTTTTGATCGCCATACAGAAACAATTTTACGACAACTGTCCACCACCATAGCGGGAGATGTTGCTCTTGTTATGGATTGGGTAGAACGTGACCCTAAGTCCATTAAATCCATTCAAGAAGCAGCGCAAAAATATATGCGTTTAGATGTTAACTTTGTTCCAAAAAATACATTAGAAAAGTATGGGGCCCATAAAGATTCTTGGTTGTATGGATTTATGGGTGACGCGTTGGATGAAGCATTAAATGCTGAAAAGTTAATAGTTGGAAAGAAGCCTTCTTATTACTTAAGAATGCGAGACAATAAAATATACATTTCAATTGAAGCTAAAAAGAAAGGTATTTTGGAAGTTTCTCTACCGCAAAAACGTTTGTTTAGCCGAACAACTCCTTTGGTTTTAATTTGGACAACATCATCCGCTTTATTATTATTTTTGGTAGCATCCTTATTTATGCGCAACCAAATTAGGCCACTGCGTCGGTTAGCAGAAGCGGCAGATCGGTTTGGTAAGGGGGATGATTTAGGCGAATTAAAAATCGAAGGAGCCCTTGAACTTCGCATGCTCAGTCGTATTTTTAATATCATGCGAGCACGAATTCAACGTCACTTACATGAAAGAACACAAATGCTTGCAAGCGTTTCTCATGATTTAAGGACGCCCATTACACGTATGCAGCTTCAATTAGCCATGATGCCAGAAGGTGAAGATAATCGTTTGTTGCAAGAAGATTTAAAGCAAATGCAGCTTATGGTTGAAGGATTTTTGGCCTATGCAAAAGGCACTGCGCATGAAGCTCGTCAAGCGGTACCAATTTCTAGTTGCATCCAAGAAATTATTGATAATCTGCCCGGCAAAAAAAATCCAATTGAGTTTATGCCTACAGATAATCCTATAATACAAATAAAATTACAACTTTTTAACCGTTGCTTAACTAATTTGTTGTTAAATGCTAATAGGTACGCATCGCATACTTGGGTAAGTTTAAAGATAAATGTACGTCATTGCGAAATTGTGGTGGATGATGATGGGCCAGGAATTCCCAAAGAAAATAGGGAACATGTATTCCAGCCTTTTTATAGACAAGATGCAGCACGCAATTTAGATGAAGGCGGCACAGGGCTTGGTCTTAGTATTGTGAGAGACGCAGTACGTAGTCATGGTGGTAGAATTCGCCTTGATCAGTCTCCTTATGGAGGGCTTAGGGTAATACTTACTTTCCCTAGATCTTGATCGATACGAATAGCATTGCCGCTACGTTACGAAGCATAAAACGATTATTGGAGTGAAGGTATTCATATGGCACAATCTAAAGAACCCAGCGAAAAAGGGCATGCACACAGCGCACACTGGAAAGAGCAGCAACATAAGTACACTCAAACCGCAAAAGAGATGTTTGAAAAATTTTCTGAGCATAAAAAAGCAGCAAAGCCTGATCATGCCAAGATAATCGAACACCATAAAAAAAACTTAGAAGCGCTTAGCAATTCCAGTAAAATGGCTGCTGATGTTATGAAATCTATCGCAAGTATGCAAAGTGATTTTGTTAAAAAAACATTTGAAGACATCAACGCAATGATGCGCGGGCTAATGACCCAAAAACCAGGGCAACCTATTGATTTGTCAGCTCATTCAGCAGTCATGAAAAACTCGTTGCAGCGTGCAACTGATCACGCAAAAAGTGTAGGGAGCATGCTTTCAAGTTCAGGTAAAGAAATTCACGCAAAAGTGAAGGATCGCGTTGAAGAGGCAAAAGAAGACGTAAAAGAGCATATTTCAAAGCATAGCAAACATTGAGAGTTTATGATCTGAACCACTCAAAAGCACCTAGATCTAGTGATTGATTTTATTTAGCTAAGGTAGAATAGTCTCCATAAACTTAATCTATGTGCTTTTGAACACCTTCAATCTTTAGCAAAGGCCTCATTTCGCTCAACTTAATTTTTCTGAGGGTATATTCATCCTCGTACCAGTGTAGCACCTCCTTTAATTATTAAAAACCTTCAAAAATAATCTTTTCACGAGTGATTTCACCATGAAATTAGCCAGAAAAAACATTCATTAATAATTCCATTGCCATCTTCAAACCCTGAGACTATATTCAATCAACATAATCTTCCAAACACAAAGTGGAGAGCGCCTTATGTCCATCAATCAAAAAGATTTAAGAAAAAAAATTCTCATTCCTTGTTTAATAGGCAATGCTCTTGAATTTTATGACTTTACTTTATGTGGAGTTTTCATGGTTGTTTTAGGTAAAAATTTTTTTCCATCCGGAGACGACTTTGCTGCCTTAATAGGTGGAATATTTGCATTCTCTGCCGCTTTTTGGACCCGTCCATTAGGTGCTTTGGTATTTGGATATATAGGAGACAAATATGGTAGAAAAAGGGCATTAACTTTATCTGTGCTTTTAATGGGCATACCTACACTTGTTATTGGAATTTTACCAACTTATGCAAGTATTGGAATAGTTGCTCCCTGTATTTTGCTTGGCTGTCGTTTAATGCAAGGTTTGTGTACAGGCGGGGAATATAATGGCGCCGCAGTTTTTGCCCTAGAACACATGAAGGCTAAACCGGGAATGATTAGCGGGCTTATATCAGGCTCTTGTGTCGTAGGAGCAGTTAGCGCAACTTTAATGGCCTATGCTGTCACGAATTTTTTAAATTTCGAACAAGCATGGAGAATTCCATTTTATTTAGGCGCATGTATTGCTGTCGTTGGCTTTGTTTTGCGCAAAAAAGCAATGGAAACTATGGAGTTTATTAAAAGAAAACCAATAAAAGGCATGCCTATTGTTGAGATTATAAAAAAATATCCTAAGCAGTACATGCTAGTAATTGC
>CAMDPB010000039.1 GCA_945903885.1 Candidatus Finniella inopinata | reverse complement strand
ATGATGTCCATTTGATTTCCTATGCTCCGGGTCATTTAGTTTGTGGGCTTGGAGGACGAGCACCAAAGAATTTTATGAAGCTTTTAAAAGATGCTTGTGAGCGCATTACCAAGCAATCATGGGAAATTGAGCTTCGCCAGGACACCACCACTCCAACCATTATCCAGGCTAAAGCCATTGAGAGAGAAGCGCTAAAACAGCAAGCATTGAACCACCCATTGATAAAAGAAATTTTGCATGTATTTCCTGCTGCAAAAGTGACAATAAACTAGGAGACATTATGAAAAATATGAATCAGATTTTAAAACAAGCTCAGCAAATGCAGCAAAAAATGCAAGAAATGCAGCAGAAAAGCGAATCTCTTACCCAAGAAGGTACTGCTGGCGGTGGAATGGTGACATCAACCATAAATGGAAAAGGTCAATTGGTAAGTATAAAGATTGACCCTTCGATTGTGAACAAAGATGATGTTGAGATGTTGGAAGATTTAATTATTGCATCGTTTAATGATGCAAAGAATAAAATAGATGAGCGCATGAATCAGGAAATGTCTGGCATTACAGGTGGTTTAAATATTCCAGGGTTAAAACTTCCCTTTTAAGGTTTTTATTGACAACACCTTTTGTTTCAGGCTAAAAATGGATACTTTTGATAACTATTATTTGTAAGGACTTCGCATCAGATGACTAAGCGTATTGCCGCTAAACACAAGATCGATCGCCGGTTAGGCGTTAATCTCTGGGGCAGAGCAAAAAGCCCATTCAACACTCGCAACTATGGACCAGGTCAACACGGTCAGCAACGTAGCAAGCCTTCCGATTATGGAGTTCAGCTTCGTGCAAAACAGAAATTGAAGGGTTATTACGGAAACATTAGCGAACGTCAGTTCCGCCGTTTCTATCAAGAAGCGATTCGTCGTCGCGGTGATACATCGGAAAATCTGATTGAGCTACTAGAGCGTCGTCTAGATGCTGTTGTTTACCGTATGAAATTTGTAGCAACAGTTTTTGCTTCACGTCAGATTGTAAATCATGGGCACATTGCAGTTAACGGCAAACGTGTGAATATTCCTTCATACCTTGTAAAAGATGGTGATGAAATTTCTGTTATGCCTAGCATGAAAGAAAACATTAATGTTCTTGCTGCTGCTGAATTAGCTGAGCGTGACATTCCTGAATACATGGATGTTGACCAAAAAGCCCAAAAAGGTAAATTTGTTCGTGGACCAAAGCTTGCAGATGTTCCTTATCCAGTTCAAATGGAACCTCATCTTGTAATCGAATTCTATTCACGTTAATTTCTTTTTTATTGTGATAATGGGGGCGAAAGCCCCTATTTTTTTGCCAACTATGGAGACCTTATGATTAATCCTAGCCATCATGTACACAGCGAACATTGTCATCACGACCATGAAGAACAAGAAGTATCTGTTACTATTCATAGCGATGCTGATTTTGATGGTATGCGCAAAGCTGGAAAGCTTGCAGCGCAAACATTGGACTACATCACTCCTTTTGTAAAAGAAGGCATTACGACTGAAGAACTTAATAAGCTGTGCCACGATTATATTATAAAAAATAATGCCAAAGCTGCTCCTCTTGGTTATCGTGGTTATCCAAAATCTATATGCACTTCTATCAACCATGTTGTCTGCCACGGTATTCCTGGGCCTAAGAAACTTAAAGACGGTGATATTGTTAAGATTGATGTGACAGTTATTTTAGATGGTTGGTATGGCGACACTAGCCGAATGTTCTGCATAGGCAAAGTTGGTGTTCGCGGGCGTAAATTAGTCGACGTTACTTATGAAGCAATGATGCGCGGTATTGAGGTTGTGAAACCTGGTGCTACCATTGGTGATATTGGTCATGCTATTCAAAAATACGCTGAATCAAATGGTTTTTCAGTTGTGCGTGATTTTTGTGGTCATGGCATTGGACGTGTTTTTCATTGTGAACCAAGCATTGTGCATTATGGAAAAGCGGGTCATGGCCTTGAGCTTAAAAAAGGTATGTTCTTCACCATTGAACCCATGATTAACGCAGGTAAGTTTGGTGTAAAGGTTCTTGAAGATGGTTGGACGGCAGTTACCCGTGACATGTCACTTTCCGCACAATGGGAGCATAGCCTTGGAGTTACTGAAACAGGCTATGAAATATTTACCACTAGCTAAGACTACCCAAATCCGTAGTAATCATGCAAATGAGTTAAAAACTTTGGTTTAAAGTCCTTTAATTCATCTACAGACAAATGATGAAAATAATCTGGTAAATGGTGTTTAAAGTATTTCCATGCTCTTTTAAGTGTTATTACTTTTGGAATTTTTGTAGAAATTAGACCGTCGACATGCGTTTTAACGTTCTCTAGTTTTTTTATTCTCTTAGAATAAAAATCAACCAAAGCATCTATTTGTCTTCTGTCACCAATTCCATATAAATCTAGAAATTCATCAAATTCACTTCTTGCAATAGCCCCAATAGTAAATTGAGCATGTGCGGTTGCAAGTTCACATTTTTGCACGGTCAAATTGTAAATATCATCCTGAAGATAAGAAGAGAATGTTTTTAATTTCTCTAGAGTGCATTGTCCTTTTTGGATTCTATATTTTTTGCCTTTTTTGTGTTCAAAAAACGCATATACTGCAGGGTCTTTTTGCAAAGAAACTATTACTTTTTCGAATGATTCTTTGTGGAATTGAAGCATGCAGATAGCTATTTGTCGAACTTGTTCTGTATTAAGATCGTCAACTTCAGGCGCAATATTATGGTGATCGCTGGAATTTCCAGCAGGTATCAAGAGCGCTATGATAAAAGCAAACAGAATTCTTAGCATAAGCAAACCTTATAACAAGACTCTGTAATTATATTACGATAGTAAAGGTTAATAGTTACTTAACATTAGGAATTTAATTTCTTATATCATTACCTTTTTGTTTTTTAAGTTTATTTTTTGCTAAGAATTCACCGTACATTTTTCTAAGCTTAGAGCTATTTCCACCATCTCCAATTAACTGATGCATCTCGTCTGTAAAGACCACCAACTCCCCTTCAGCTTTACGACCTTTTGAGGTACGGATCAGTTTTTGACTTAAAATAGCTAGAATTTGTCCGCTTAACAGATTTGGGGTAATGCCTAAATCAATTAATCGAGCAGGCGTTACAAACGGACAAGATGCATGCAAAGTTGCAAGAACTAAATGCCCAGTCATAGAAGCGCGCAAGGCCATTTTGGCAGTGTCTTCGTCACGAATTTCCCCAATTAGCATAATATCAGGATCGTGACGCAACATAGACCGGACCCCGTCAGCAAAGCTAATGATTCCATTTTCATGAATTTCTGTTTGTCGAATCCCTTTAACACGGTATTCTATTGGCTGTTCCAAGGTCATAATATTTTTATGATTATAGTCACAAAGCTGCAATAGTGCATGAAGCGTCGTAGTTTTACCGGAACCTGTCGGTCCACAGACCAAAAATAGACCTGATGGTTTTTGCACAAGGTCTCGCAGTATTTTAACTTGGTTTTTTGTAAAACCTAATTTTTCTAGGCTCAAAGTCTCTCGATTGATGGGCAGAAGCCGGACAACCAAGCTTTCTCCCCATAAGCATGGATGAAAGGAAACACGGCAATCAACCTGATTACCGTGAACTGTTAAAATGCATCCCCCTGATTGAGGACGACGACGTTCAGCAATATCTAAGTTAGACAGTACTTTAAAGCGTACGGATGTTTTATCAAAAACACTCTGTTCAAAATGTTGGTAAGTTTCTAATTCACCGTGAATACGAAATTTGACCAACACCATTTGTTCAAGTGGCATAAAGTGAATATCAGAGGCTTCCTTAGAAAAGGCTTCGTCTAACAAATTTAGAAAAAGATTTTCAAATGATGCGTCAGGAGCTTGTGCCTGAGACTGCGTTGATTGTTGTAACGCCTGTAATAACGATTGTTTGTAAGTATGATAAAATATCCACCGCGGATCTTTTTCAAAAAAATCTTTGGTTCTTCTTTTGACAATGTCTTGAATAATAACATTATCAGGATCTAGCATTGCAACGTGTAGCGAATCATCAAGGCAAAAAGGAATTAGCTTGTAGTACTCGCAAAATTCTTTTCCTAATTTAGTAATTAAATCGATATCTGGTTGAATAGTCTGCAGGTCAATATGAGGATAACCAGAAATTTGACTAATCAATTCACCAACCACAACTGGCGATACGAACCGCAAGTTAATGAGGATTTCACTTAAAAATTCGTCGTGCTTTTGTTGCTCAATTAAAGCAATATGAAGCTGATCGGGAGTGATAACCCCCTTTTCTAGCAGGATCTCTTCAAAACGATCAGACAATGGTACATTGAACTATTGGTATTGAATTTGATTGTAGATAAAAGGTTTTAAAAATTGATGAATCTAGGGCAACTCATTAACCAGTGGCAATTGGGATTAAGCATCCTTAACCGCTCTGGCAATACTATTAAAGCATATACCCAAGATTTTTTTGACTTTAAATCTTTTTTTGAAGATTACCATAACACGCAACTCACTGTTGAAAATTTCAAGACTGTTACCCCGCAAGATATTCGTGCATGGTTGCTATATAAGCGCAAAAAAGGAATGAATACCAGATCATCTGCTCGTGGTTTGGCAGGATTAAAAAGCTTTGCCCAGTTTTTACTGCAACGTGAAATTCTTGAAGACCATGCATTTTTTCATACGCGCTCTCCTAAATTGCAAAAAACCCTTCCCAGACCAATTAGCATTGAACAAGCACTTGTGATGAATGATACAATTCAAAACATGAGCGAGTGTTTATGGGTAGGATTGCGCAATCAAGCACTCATGCAATTATTGTATTACACAGGCATGCGTATTAGCGAAGCGCTGAACTTAAACCAACATAGCTTACAAAATGATCAATTCATTACAGTGATTGGTAAGGGGCAAAAAACTAGGCAAGTTCCTATTATTGATTGTATAAGAGAAGGATTGCTAACTTATTTAAAGATTCAGCCATTTGCAAGCACCCCAGATGCGCCCGTATTTTACGGAGAAAAAGGAAAACGCTTACAAGCTGCCATAGCGCAAAAAGTACTGCGTGACTTCAGAAGGGCAAATGGAATGCCCGAATCATTAACACCGCACGCTTTGCGGCATAGTTGTGCAACACATTTAATGCAGTCATCCCATGACTTGCGAGGAATTCAAGAACTATTAGGGCATGCGTCACTTTCATCGACACAAATTTATACACAAATTGATGAACTTAGCATGATGAATACATACAAATCTGCGCATCCAAGAGCTAAGAAAAGTTAGTCATTCATCATACTATCTTTAGTTAAACTATTTTGATTGCAAGCTAACAAAAAAGCTATACGCTCACTACGCTGCATTTTAGCAAAAGTACTACATTCATATAATGACATACTATCTAACTTTTGTATGACTCCTATAAGTGCACTTATTCGTTGATCTTTTGGGATATCATCCCATGAAAGATCTAGAATTGTTAATTTTTCTATTTGGTCTGTTGAAAGATATTTTAAGCAATTATGTATATAATCAGAAATTATCTATACACCTTCAATTTCAACTAATTTATCCGGTATAAAAAAACTGCTCGTTCTTCTTCTGTAAGACCTAATAAACTCCCCAGATAAAATTCACGAACCTTCCTGAGCTGTCTGTAGCACATTCAATGAACGGCGATTAAATTGATCATCTGAGATGGATAAAGAGTCCAACACATCATAAAAACTAAGGTCTTCACATTGCGTTTTCCGCTGTAAAAAAACAGCTCGTTCATCTGCTGTAAGATCTAATAAAGCCCACAGATACCTTTCATTAATCTTTCCTAAATAGTCTGTAGCGGATTCAATACAGAGATTAAATTCATTATCTGAGATGGATAAAGAGTCCAACACATCATAAAAACTAAGGTTTTTATTTTGCGTTTTCCGGTTTAAAAAAACAGCTCGTTCTTCTTCTGTAAGATCTAATAAAGCCTGCAGATACCGTTGAGAAATTTTTCCTGAATCGTCTGTAGCGTTTTCAATCAAGAGATTAAATTGATCATCTGACACGGATAAAGACAGCTTCAAAATAGAATAGCTAAGGTCTTTATATAGCGTTTTCCGGTTTAAAAAATAT
Source organism: Candidatus Finniella inopinata (assembly GCA_945903885.1). Taxonomy (GTDB): domain Bacteria; phylum Pseudomonadota; class Alphaproteobacteria; order Paracaedibacterales; family CAITNM01; genus CAITNM01. The sequence goes on along the minus strand of CAMDPB010000039.1, from coordinate 2,129 downwards.
TCTCGTTTATCTTCTGGAAGCGCTAATAAATACTCCAATACTTCAAGATACGGAGAATGGAAAATTGCTTCTGAATAGTCTTTAGCACATTCAATACAGCGATTAAATTGATCATCTGACATGGATAAAGACTGTTTTACAAAGTAAGGATGTAAATGTGAAAATGTGCGAAACCTTGTGAAAAACTTAGCTTTTAGGCTTTCTTGCTCGGGGTCTTGCGGAATTTCTGAAATATCAGCACACGCGGCAAAGGTTAGATAAGTACTAAAAGTTACACGAAAATGCTCTATCCAAGCAAATGGACTTTCAAACAAATACCCCAGACTTTCTAAAGCTGTGCTGAACGCTTTTTGTCTGGGGAATTTTTCTAGATGTTCGCGCGTAAGGCTGTGAATGGAATCCAAACCCAAAAATTCAGGTAGGGAAGCCTCTAATTTTTCGCGGAAAGTTACAGAGCTAGTATTTTTTATAAAAATACCGCGAATCTTTTCCAGGTCTTCATCGGTAAGTAAGCCAAAAAAACTAAACATGTTCTCATTCAGACCATCTAAGTTATATTCTGGTGGTGCTAATGACTTTACATATGCACGCCCTTTATCACGAAATTCGCTTACTTGTTCTGGGGAGAGATCTATACTGTTTTCTAGTGCACGATTTGCTGCATATTCGGAAGGAGCATACATAAATTTGAATATTTCAGGAGCACCTGGAGATGCTTTATACATTAACCCATTAGAAATGCTTATGTGTTCGGCAATTGCTGGTGATGCAGCGCTTTGAGAAAACACATGGCGAACACTGGCACGTTCTGAATCAGGTACAATAAACCGGCCAATACTTTCAAGGGCAGCTTTGTACTGTGATTGTTCTGTTGGCGAAACAACAAGATCTGAGCACACGCCACGGTCAAACCCATAACCTAAACGAACACCTTCTGCTATTTGCAAGGGGTGAAGGCGTTTATCTAAATGACGAACAATTTTGAGTTTTTGTTCGAAAATTCTTTCAGGATCACGATGTTCTTCCATGAGTTCATTAATGAAAACAAAGATGGCTATTGCATCATACTGGAGGTTATTTTTTCTTTTAGTTTCCTGTATTTCGCTGGCAAACTGTGCGCGAAACCTGCGAACCTGAGCATCTGTTGCGGGAAGAATTGGGATTTCGCAATAGAGCTGAGCAAGATTAAACAGTGCAACAAAACTTATAATATATTTATTCATTATTTTTTACGCATAGTTAGCAATACCATGAGCATATATACAATAAAATTTGTAACTATTCACTAGAATTTTTGTTATGTAGAGAAATTATGGCGGAGTTAGTTAGAAAAATATGAGCACCCAAAGGGAGATATTTTTTTCTATTTTATTTTCTCACCCGCTGCTCCTTTTCCTTTTTAGTTTTCGGTTTTATTTTTTTTCGTCTCGCTTTAGTAGTGCCGTACTATCAACATATTGATTTTCCCCGAAGGGATGTCCGTAAGAATGGACTTACCTAACATAGGTTATCCAAGGCAGGTAATCAGATAAATTCTGAGAACTGCGCATCAGACTAACGGGACCATCCCGTATCCAGATCAGGCATCCTTAGCACGGTATGCTGAGCTTAGATAATAATAGCCACAAATATCAAACGTGGAACAATTTGCTATTTGGCGGGTAGAAGTATTTTACGTACGGCACCACTAAAGCGAGAGGCGAATTAGGAAGACGGAATGTGCCCTATTATGGGGGCGAAGACTTATGACGTTCTTTTGATCGCTCCATCCAATTTTCTAAGCATCCTGACCTAAGATCTTTAATATCAAGGGGGTATTGAGCTTTGTACAGCATATTGTACAGCTTCATTTCGAGTTCAGCAACTTTAAGAGCATTAGTGTAGTCTTTTTCAGTGATGGCACTATGGAACATTCCCTTTAGTGCCCTGATTGTTTGTTTTGTGTTTTTTTGGAAGTTATGCAAAGAGGTCAAGATGCGTTCCTTTCATGTCTGCTATGTGTTTTAATCATGCACACAAAGTGAGGAAAAAATCAACTTTTTATAATATGTCCCAAATAATTTTAAATAAATTTTATAAATGACCATGAGTCACTAAATTAAGTTGGCTTATATTTGTCCGCCCACCTC
>CAMDPB010000038.1 GCA_945903885.1 Candidatus Finniella inopinata | reverse complement strand
AACAACCACCGGCTTGGGTCCATTGGCAGAATGCCACGTTGCAACAGGTGAATTATGGGCATGCCGCTCTAAATCAGCAAACACACGGTAGCGTCCCTCTGACTTTAAAACGTTAAGCTCTTGCTCAAAAAAATTATCGTAAGGCATCGGGGTAGTTTGCAGGTTTTTAATGGAAACATAAAGAAGACTTTGTGCTATGAATGTAATAAAAGTATTAAATTGTTTGGTTAATGTGTACGCGCAAGCTGAAAATGTAGCGGTTTTTTCTGTTTCTGAGCTTTCCCAGCTTTTAAAGAAAGCGGTTGAATCGCAATTCGCTCAAGTATGCGTGCGCGGTGAAATTTCGGGTTTTAAGTTGCACAGCTCTGGTCATGCATATTTTGCATTGCGTGACACTGACTGCGTGCTCGATGCCGTTATGTGGCGTGGAACAAAAACCACAGCCCCCCTTCAGGATGGTTTAGAAGTAATAGCAACCGGAAAGCTGACCACCTACGGCGGACGTTCAAAATACCAAATGGTTATTACCCACGTCGAAGCTGCGGGGCAGGGTGCCCTACTTAAAATTCTGCAAGACAGAAAAATCAAATTACAAAAAGAAGGCTTGTTTGACCGTAAACGTGACCTGCCCAAATTCCCCAGCACTATTGGCGTAATCACTTCGCCAACTGGTGCTGTTATCCGTGATATTTTGCACAGAATTGGTGATCGCTTCCCTTGTCACGTATTGGTTTGGCCAGTGTTAGTGCAGGGTCCGGGATCATCTGATCAAATAACCGCAGCAATTAAAGGCTTCAACAACTTGGCCAAACGACCCGATGTTCTAATTGTGGCGCGCGGTGGTGGCAGCCTTGAAGATTTATGGGCATTTAACGAAGAAAATGTTGTGCGTGCAGCAGCATTTAGTGAAATTCCTATTATTTCCGCAGTTGGCCACGAAACCGACACAACCTTAATTGATTTTGCATCTGACAAGCGCGCGCCAACGCCCACAGCGGCTGCTGAATTTGCTACGCCAGATCAACAAAGTTTAAAGCTATTCATTAGTGAATCAGAAACAAGGTTGCAGCGAATAACATTGCAAACCCAAGAACGCTACAAGCTAATGCTGGAAAACCTAAGCCGCAGAATTCCTGATTTGCCATCAATTGTACTTGAAAAAAATCAAAGGCTAGATGAATGGTTTGAACGTTATGTGCGCTCCAGCGTGGTGTTTTTGGAACGTCAGCAGCACCTTTTAAACGCTATAAAAATTCCATCGGCCCTTAAGAATGTTGAACAGGCAGAACTACAACTAGAAAAAGCCATTCAGCCTTTAACAACTGCATTCGCAGCTTCCTTTTTTGAAAAAGAACAATCCCTGAAGTGGCAAGCTATGCTACTGAGTCAAAATTCCTACCAACGAACCTTAGAAAAGGGGTTCTGTTTAGTGGAAGGCGATAAGGGCGTTGTTAGATCTGCGCAGACCCTAAAAGCCATGAAGGAAGCGAACATTCACTTTGCCGATGGTAAAGTTCGCGTGCAACCACTTAAAGAACAGAAGACACTGTTTTAGAGCGTAGCAATCCCCTTGATGCATAAAAGGAAATCAAGTATCCTTCAATAATCCTTTGGAGAGGTGGCCGAGCGGTTGAAGGCGCACGATTGGAATTCGTGTATACGGTTAAACGTATCGAGGGTTCGAATCCCTTCCTCTCCGCCAGCTGTCGTCCCTAAAATTCTGCTTTTCTTTAATCTACGTTGAGTATTTCCAAAGGTTCTCATATAGTACTCACATGCAATAAAAGAGAGCCATATATGTGGGTTCGTTCATACAGCAAAGTTTATCCAAATGTTTCAGCACAACAAGTCTGGAAACTATGGACTGACATCAATCAATGGCCTTCTTGGAATGCTGACCTTGAATACTGCAAACTTGAGCAACCATTTAAAGTTGGTAGCGCCTTCAAACTTAAGCCAAAAGGTGCACCTGCAGTACAAATTTCCCTTGTCGAAATTGACCATGAAAAAATGTTTACCGATTGTACGAAATTTTTGGGTGCAAAAATGTATGGAAAACACGAGATGCATGTCGAAGGAAACGCACTTAAACTAACAACTACTATAACTTTTACCGGAATATTGAAGCGCTTGTGGATTAAATTGGTAGCACAAAAGGTTGTTGACAAATTTGCTCTACAGATGGATACATTGGTACAGCTAGCTCTTGTCCAAAAAGGATAACATATATGAAGAAGCTTTTGTACGTAGTCCCTTTTTTGTTGATAGGAGGGTATTTTTTATTGAAGCCATCAAAACCTTTTGTTTCCAAACTCAACCAGGCAAGGCTAATGCTCTCAGAACTGCGCGGGGGTGATTTTACTCATGCGGGTGATAAAGAAGCTGTCGATATGGTTATAACCAAAATAAAACAAGAATTTCCAGAAATTCTAAAAGGCAATTGCCTAGATGTTGGCTGTGGTTTTGGAGGAACTGCTGATTACTTTGTGAAAAATGGATTTAAGCACGTTTGGGCGATAGATATTGACCCAGCTGTTATTAACTATGCAAAAAGCAAATATAAGCAGGTTCAATTTTCTTCCGTAGATGCTGCGTCTGTCAGTTTGAAATTTGATCGAGACTTCTTTTCATTTATATACTTATTCAATGTTTTGTATGCAATTGAAGATAAAGTTACCGTGCTACGACAATTAGCAAGAGTTTCTAAACCAGGCACCATTTTAATGATTTTTGATTACAGTGTCGAAGAAACCACTGAGCCACTGCTTGATTTGGCTGGGAAGCCCATGTGCCCTATTCAAACAAAAAAAATAAAGCAGCAGTTGTACGAATCAGGCTGGGAAGTTTTGGAAGTAAGGGATCTTAGCGAAACGTTTGTTGTTTGGTACGAACAACTTCTTCAAAAACTTGAAAATAAAAAGAAGGAAATAACAGGACACTTTTTAGAAAAAGATATTGCTAAATTTTCAGCGACCTATATCCACATTTTGCATCAGCTGCACAATAAGACCCTTGGTGGCGTGTTGATTTATGCAAAGCGTATCTAATGAATGCTGTCTGCTTTAAAGTTATTGATCACGGAACGCCTGAATACCAAGCATCTGTTGCATTGCGTCAGGAAGTATTGCGTACGCCGCTGGGCTTGGTTTTTACAACTGAAGAACTTGCAAAAGAAAAAGATCACATCCACCTAGTTGGTTTCAGTGATGATAAGCTGATAGCCACAGCTAGTTTAGTGCCAGAATTGTTCACCTGCAAAATGAGACAAGTAGCCGTAAGCACAAGTATGCAAGGGCTAGGCATGGGTTCTAAGTTGGTTGATTTTTGCGAAAGTCATGCAATAGAAAATGGACACCAATCTATTCATTGCCATGCGCGTGAGTACGCTGTGCCTTTTTATACAAAAAAAGGATACATACCTGAAGGTGAGTATTTTATAGAGGTGAATATCTCTCACTTACACATGAGAAAAGTATTAAGTGCACTTTAAAAAATGTTGTCGTTCGGCTTCGGGAAATTTCTCAATTGCATAGCGCAGCATTGTGCGAGGCATGGTTGCAGCGTGTTGGTTTAAAAACTCTGTTAATGGCTTAATGTCTTTTTTGCCCATTTCCCGTAGCATCCACCCAACAGCTTTATGAATTAAATCGTGAGAATCAGTAAGCAATACCTTTGCCAATTTTAGTGTCCATTCGAATTCATTCATTTTTATAAAATACCACGTTGCAACAATCGCTACTCTGCGTTCCCACATAACCGTTGAATTTGCTAAGGTAAGTAAAATATTCTTGTCCGCTTTATGCAAGTGTTTGCCTACAATTAAATGCGCCGAGGCATCAGCCAAATTCCAGTTGTTCACCTGTTGAATATTATCCATGTAAAACTGATATATAGCATTCGGCTCAGCAGCGTATCTGTTGGTTAAAACTATTAACGAAAATAACCGTTCTTCATTAATCTTTGAATGCAGCAATACGCGTAAGTTGTCTAAACCAATATGTTGAAATTCTTTAGCTAGCTTTCTAAGGGTTGGCACAGACACGCCAATAAACTGATCATGCTCAGCGTAATCTCCTGGGCCTGTTTTGAAAAATGTACCCAGTGGAGCTGGCGTGCTTTCAGCTATTTGTTTCAGCGTTGCTGATATTTGTGTGTGCATTATTATTTACCTGTTTCATTCAGCTTTCCGTCTTTATGTTCAACAAAACGGTCCATTGATTTCGCCAGCGTGTGGTTGTGGGTTGCAATAATTGCCGCAATTCCTTGGTCTCTGATCAATTTTACAAGCATCCCAAACACTTCAGACGCAGTTGAAGGGTCCAAATTACCTGTAGGTTCATCAGCAAGTAATATTTTGGGATTATTTGCCAAAGCTCGTGCAATAGCCACACGCTGCTGTTCACCACCTGATAGCTGCTTGGGGCGATGTTCAAGCCTGTGACCCAAGCCCAGTTCTTGCAACAGTTCGCAAGCGCGCTTTTTAGCCGCACTACTTGTAACGCCTGCAATAAGCTGAGGCAACATAACATTTTCCATGGCGCTAAATTCTGGCAGTAAATGATGAAACTGATATACAAATCCATAGGTATGGCGCCTTAACAATGTTCGGTCTTCGTCGTTCAAAGACTTGGTTGATTGCCCTTGAACTTGCATATCTCCGCTCTGGGGCTGCTCTAAAAGCCCAACCAACTGTAAAAGGGTGGTTTTTCCAGCACCACTATTGCCTACCAAAGCAACCACTTCTCCGGCGTTAACATTTAATGAACAGCCATTTAAAATGTTTAAAGTATTATCGCCTTGCTTGTAAGAGTGTGAAATATTCAAAATTGAGAGCATATGCTAAAGAAATTGATGAGATTATATTGACTATTTGCATAAAATCTAGTATTTATCAACCGTGCAATATTATAGAGAGTAAAAAATGTTAAAAAATAGTTTAAAAATATTACAATCAGGGTTTTTAGCAATAATAATTGGTGGTATGAATTCTGCAAATGGTATGGACGAAAGTAGTTCCCTTGGCCATTCTGCTAAACGCAAAAGTATTACTAGTAGTAGTGGTACCTCCTCTGGCATTACAACTGGCAATATTCAAGAAAAATTACGCGCAAAAATTAATAGAGATCCGGGTCTTACCTACGCGCGCTCTCTATTTTCACAAATAGATCTACTTGCAACAATAAGTCGCTATGCTACATATAATGAGCAAGAACAAAACAAAATTAGAAATGCAGTTATTACAGTTGCAGTTTACGGAAATGGTAGTTCTTTAAAAGGACTTGCGTCAGATAAGCAGTCAGGATCTGAATCTACGGCAATTACTGTTGGATTATGTCATTTTTTATGTAAAGTTGATACCTAAAGTACTGTTCTTTTAAAGCGCTTCACTGATGAGAAAGGTCAATTTATGATAAGTGACTCTTTACACCATGAATTAAGGGGTATAAATGAAATTTCCTTTCTCTTTAAGCGGGGCGCAAAGCAGTTTTCACAAGTATTTTGTGACCGTCAAACGCAAGTTGATTCCGCAAGTGCAAAGCCTTCACCGCCTAACTACGTAAGAATTTTTGATTCAGCAGTAACGCTGGTGGAACCCACTTCTTCTCTGCTTACTTACGATCGCCTTGCTTCTCATGTTTCTGCAGTTTCTCCAGATTCTCCAGAGCGTCCTTTAACGGCTCCATTATTGAAACATCAACATATTCATGGTGATGATATTGCTAAAGGCAGAACAAACGAAGAAAATAATAGTGATGACTGTTGTTTTGGGATGTGTGTAATTTCGTAAATAACTTCTAGCTAATATTCTGACTTTCTTTTATCAGCATTTGGCTAACTTCCTTTGCCTTTTTTGCATCCATGGCCGCCAAAATTAGGGCGGCCTTTTTTTTACCCATACGTTTTACAATTTCCTTTAAAAAGGGCATGTCCATCAGGTTTAAAATGCTGGCGGCTCTCTTTGGTTTCATATCTCCGTAGATTTTGACCAAATCTTCAAACTGTTTTTCATCTTTTTCTTTAAGCTTATCTAGCATTTTTAGTAAGTCTTGTTTTAACAAGTCAAAGTGCTTTAGTTTTTCGTTCATTGAAGACTCAGCAGCTTTTAGCAGTAAAGTTTGCTTTTTTAAGGCATCTTCCCTGGCGTTTATTTCTTGCGAACGCTTAGCAAGTTCTTGGAACAAAAGAATTTCTTCTTGGGCACTTTCGTTTAAAGGATCAAATTTGATTGCCCCATCTTTCGTAAGCTTTTCTGACTCTTGTTTAGAAGCTTCCACAGCAGGTTTTTCAGTCGTAACAGAGTCATTTTCCGCACAGATAGTGGGAAAGACTAGCGCGCAAAAAAGAATGAGATTAATTCTTATCACCTATTGTTGCTCCTGAATTTTTTCTTGTTCTGTAATAGCAATACCTGGCTCTTTTGGATACCGAGCTATAACTCTTTGTACAAATAAATCTCGGGGATCATCCATTTGGCGAGATTGTGTTTTTGATAGTATGTCAGTTTTGAGATCATTTTGTTTTTCTGACTGACGCATGCTTACAAGTACAGTTTGACGTAAATTTTTTTCAATATCGCTGGCCTTTGCAATTAAATCGTCAAGTCGATAGCTCATTCTATCTGCATGCTCAATTAATAAAACGATGTCATCACTTATAACTTGAGCACTGGGAATATAGGTTTCTATGCCTTTTTGGCTGGTTTCTGTTGCTTGTTTTAATAATCCAATGGCTTGGTGAGCACCGCTTAAAACTTGGCTCAATCGTTCAATAGATGGCGAAAGAACATTTGTAAGCCCTTTTAAAGAACGCAATCGATCACTAAGACGGTAGCAAAAACCAACGGCAATCATTAACAAAAAAACTATTCCTACATCCAACCACATCATTGTAACTCTCCATCTTTACCAAATAAAATATCATTGACCTTAACGGCGACATGGCCATTTTTTTGTCCTAGTTTCCCCAGAAGAAGTTGATAGTTTTGACTACTCAAATGAATTGGGCTTTGCATAGTAGAAGAAAGAACAATTTGTGAACCTATTTTCCAATTTAAAACTTCTCCAAGTGAGAATTCTTCCGTAGGCAGTGCTGCTTCCAGCTTTATATCTGCTTCTTGTATTCGATCAGCTAAGTGATCTTCCCAAATTTGGTCACAACCAAACTTTTCTCCCATAAAGTTTTGGAGTAGTAAATCACGGATTGGCTCAATACTGGAGTAAGGGATGACAATGTCAAAGTGTCCGCCTCGGTCTTCCATTTCTATTTTAAATACAATTTTCATTGTGACATTTTTTTCATGCACTATTGCTGCAAAGCGAGGATTTGTTTCTAATCTTTCATATTGGAAATCAACATCACATATTGGAGAAAAAGCTTCAGTAAAATCAGATAGTATGACTTCGACAAGCCTTTCTACTAAATTTCTTTCAAGGGTAGTGTAAGCGCGACCTTCAATGCGGTTGTTCGTTTGTGCACTTTTTCGTCCTCCAAGAAGTACGTCCACTATTGAATAGACCAGTTGGCTGTCAATAGTTATCAGGGCTGGAGTATCCCACTGCTTAGCTTTGAACACGCCTATTAAGGAGGGCAGAGGAATTGAGTTAAGATAATCTGAAAAACGAATAGAGGTAACTCGAGAGCAACGGATATCAACATTGTCAGAAGTAAAATTGCGAAGAGTGGTTGTTAAAAGTCTAACCAAGCGATCAAACACAACATCTAAAATTGGCAATCGTTCAGAATGAATTTTTCCGCTATCAAGAATCTCAGCTAGGTTCCTGAGGTGGGTGCCTTTTCCTTCGTTTTCTTTATCGAAAAGCTTACTAATGTTATTTTGCTCCACAACATCAGAAAGTGTTTCTGGTTTGTTTTGCTTGTTTTTCTCGTTCATGTCGCTCATATCTGCCTACTGAATAAGAAAGTTGTAAATAGTTATACGATTAATTCTAATCGGCCTTACAATGTTGTTAATGCGCAGAAGCAGTGCTTCCCTCATGCGTTCAAGGCCAGGTCCCTCGAGATCACTTACTGACTGATCGCGTAAATAAGACAATAGTTGATCAAGAATAACGGGCATGTATTCTTTGATCTTTGCCTCTTCTTCTTTTTTATGAATTTGCAAGTTAAAGGTGGCGCGTAAAATATTCCCTTTGGGATTTATGGAGCGAAGATTCACCACAACTTCTGGAATCGAAACGTAATAATTGGTTTCATGATGTGTTTCATTATTTTCTATAAAGAGACCATAAAAGAACAAACCACCAACACAAAGTAGCAAAAGAA
>CAMDPB010000037.1 GCA_945903885.1 Candidatus Finniella inopinata | reverse complement strand
ACTAAGTGACCCGACAAATCTGCAAGAATACCAACTACACAAGGTAATTCTTTCATTTCGATAGCATCACCTATCTCCACATCATAGGTAATTTGGACGCGCGGTGGGCGCACCCGGTCGAGCTTATGCTGAATACTTTCGACCATAACTTCTTCCTCATTTAAATATTGCTATGGGTGCAATTCACCCAATGATCCTTACATTCATTAAATCGAAGCTTTATTAAAATTTCGTTAAAATTTGCATTTACTTTCTAGTGGATCATTTTTTCCTTATGCTAGACGAAGGCTGTGTTTGGCCTTATGGTTGAATTACTGAGGATTTTTAATAAAAAATAAATAAAAATGAAGAAAAAATATATTTGTTGGGTATGTGTAGATGCTTTTAAGGTGGGCACCTGGAAGCAAGCTGAAGCCTTAGCATTAAAATGGGTTAGTGAATATGAAAAAAAACCAATCCAGTTGCCTATTTGGTGTCGTTGGATGCCATCTAGAGTATTTGTAAGGCTACCTGATTTCTTAAAAATTATGGCGGTGAGAAGTTTAAATGGTCCTGTACCCGATATTATTATCGCAGCAGGTCGTCAGGCAGTACTTGTGGCGCTTGCTTTAAGGCACAGGACAAAAACAGTTGTGTTAATGAAACCTGAAATATCGCCCCATTATTTTAACGCAGTTGTGGCACCTCTCCATGATCAATTAGAGGGAGGAAACGTTATTTGTACCCAGGGAGCAATTCATGGAATTCAGCCGGAAAAGCTTATTTTTCCAGGTGATTTAGAGAAATATGCTCAACCTAGAATTGGGGTACTGTTAGGCGGAAATAGTGTTCATGGTGAATATAAAGATGAATTAGCCATAAAAATGGCTAATGATTTACGGGACTTAGTAATTTTAAACACTTCTTTAATTGGAGCAAGCCTTATTATTACTCCATCGCGTCGCACACCCCTTAAATGGTTGGAAATTTTTGAACGAAATCTTGAAGGAATATCTTATTGGATTTGGGATCAGAAGACTGAAAATCCTTACCCACATTTATTAAATGAGGTTGATGCTATTGTTGTATGCGAAGATTCTATTAGTATGGCCAGTGAAGCGTGCGTTATGGGGAGGCCTGTATTGATTTATTCAACAGGGATTACCAAACAAAAATTCAAACGATTTTATCAGGAGTTATTTACAAAGTCTTACGCGCAACCATTCACGATCAATGCAAAACTTAACAAGTCGCCAGTTTTGAAAGAACTTGATAGAGTTGTTGAGCAGCTTAATGAAATGAAAATTTTGCCGACTAAATCCTGATATTGGTAAACATTGAAATATCCAGTACAATTACCTAGCTCTTTATTTTTTTTAAATATGATATGTGGAAGTTTTTAATTTGTGTTGGGTTAACCTGTTTGTACGCGGCTCAAAAGACTGAAAATCCTGCATCGATAAATGGTTCTTATCAAAAAGGCACTGTTGCCCATAGTAAATCCCCTTCTATAAGAGCGAATCCAGATTATGTGAAAACTAAAAGCGGGCAAAAACTTATAACTGATGTAGATATAGATGATGTGGTTGCTCAAAAATTTGTAAGCAATTATAAAATTAAAGACTTACAAAATTTGTGGAAAGTTGAAAGTCTTGTAAGCATAGGGCTGCTGCTCAGTCGCCTTGGCGTTATTTTAATAATATTTGCTATTCTGTGGAAGGTGACTAACCGCTTTACCAACCGCTTTGTTAGTTCTGTAGTAAAGAGTGCCCATAAGTCTAAAAAATACACAGATGCAGAAGCTTTGGCCAATACGGCCGGTCCTATTTTAAATTCGATTCTCCATTGGGTTTTGATATGTATTACGTTACTGATTCTGCTTGCTGAAATTGGTGTTGATATTATGCCAATTATCTATAGCTTCGGCGTTTTAGGTTTGGCTATTTCAATTGGAGCACAAACTTTAGTAAAAGATCTTATCTCAGGGGTTCTGACCCTATTTGAAGGTATTGTTTCTGTTGGTGAGATTGTTGAAATAAATGGAAATATCGGGACAATAGAGGGAATGTCACTTAGGTCCATTGAGTTTCGTCATGGTAATGGAACAATGCAGGTGGTATCGTTTTCTGAGATTAGTAGCTTAATCAACTTGTCTCGTGATTATTCAATATGCAGTATTGTGGTTCCTGTTAGCCATGAAGCTGATATAGAAAAAGTTGAGGAAATCTACATTGATGTTTTTAAAAAATTGAAAAAAAATGATGAATGGAAAGATGAAATCATTAGCGATATTGAAGTTAAAGGGATCTTTTCTATTACCGAAACTGCTGTTTACATGAAAGCGTCTATGCGCATAAAACCTGACCCTTATGACCTTTTTGGTCAAGAGTTTCGCAAACAGCTTTTTATGAAAATGAAAGAACACAAGATTCCAGCGCCAAAATTTGCTAATGTGATGCTCGAGAATTAAAAGTTAGGATTTTTAGTTATGTTAACGCGTGCTGACATTTTATCTCTGCATACTTATGAACAAATCCGCTCTTCAAAATTATTCATTCACAGCAAGCGTTCTATTAGCTTTAAAGGATAGTTTTAAGGCAGATTTTGAAGTGATGAATTAATATGCAAACACAAGAAATAGTTTGTCTCTAAGGGCTAGAAGGTTTAACGATCTTTTGCCTTTCCAGTTGTTCTGTATTCAGTGCATGCAGGAGATTGGAAAAGCTGTTCTCTAAATGAAATTTTTAAATGAGGAAATTTATCATGCGTATTGCTATTTCTGGCGCTCATTTTATGGGTAAGACCACGCTTATTGAAGACTTTATTGAAAAGCATCCTAATTATAAATACGAGATTGAGCCTTATTATAAGCTACAAGATGAGGAAAAAATGGAGTTATCGTTAGAACCTAGTCTTGGTAGTTTATTAAAACAACTCGATTATAGTATCGATCAACTTAATGATCATGCAAGTGAACGTAGTATTATTTTTGATAGATGTCCGATTGATTTTATAGCTTATTCTATGTGTGTCTTGGATCAAGACGCTGCTGATGTTAATGATAGCGAAATTTTCGAAATATTCCCTGAAATTAAAGATGCGTTGAATAATTTAGATTTAATCGTATTCTTGCCTCTCACAAAAGAACACCCAATAGAGCATACAGAAGAAAATCCCGCTTATCGTAAGCTAGCGGATAAATTTTTTAAAGAAATATATCGTGACGATATCTGCGATGTGTTTCCCAGCTATATTCATCCAAAAATTGTTGAAATTTGGGGTGACCGCATGACAAGAATAAAAAAATTAGAAAGTTATCTTTAATTTTAAAGGTGAAATTTATTTTCCGATTTCATGACTTCAGATTAAAATACAGAAATTGCTTTAGGTTTACCCACCAGAAGATGAGTAAACCTCAGTAGATTTCTACAATGATTCATTTTTTACAAAATGTACTTCAGTGATTGGTTTTTTTCCAAAGCGCTGATTACATTCTTGTTTGACGGCGCGTTGTACTGCTTCGATATAATTTTTTTCTTTACCTAGGTTTGGACGCATTATACGTCGGACTATATTTTGCATGTCTTCTTGCAGTTTTTGTGCTTCTTCCCCTGGTTCTACAACACCGGAAGAGCTTACCACAGGCGTGCCTTGCATTTGATAAATATCATCAACAGGGATACTTAAGAAAATAACACCTTGAACGGAAATTTTTTGGCGTTCTTTTAAGATGGGGCTTTGCATGTTAACTAGACATTTTCCATCAATGCCCCATCGTCCAGAATCTACAGTATTGATTATCTTAGGAGCTTTGCCTGATAATTCAATAAGAGTGCCATTAGAAGGTACTAACGCTTGTTTAATGCCATTTGCTAATCCAAGTTCTGCTTGAGCATGCATGTGACGTGCTTCACCGTGTACTGGGATTAGTGATTGAGGTTTTATCCACTTGTACATAGATTTTAAATCTTCTTGAGCAGGGTGGCCTGACACGTGCACTGCTTTTTCATGGGAAGTGATAATACGAATGCCCTGATGAATCAAGCGATTTTGCATGGCTGAAATGGTACGTTCATTTCCTGGAATAACCCGAGAAGAAAATATGACTGTATCACCTTCATCGAGAGATACTGTTTGGTGATCACGTTGAGAAACGCGCGCTAATGCTGAACGGTATTCACCTTGTGAGCCAGTGCTTATGAAGAATACTTTATCGCGCGGCATATCCATGGCTTCTTCTGCTGTTATGAACCCAGGTAATCCCTTCAAGTAACCAGTAAGAGTTGCTGCACGAATCATTTTTTCTAATGATCTGCCTATCAATGCGACTTTTCTACCATTCTTGTGAGCGGCATAAGCAATAGATTCTACGCGGGCAACGTTTGATGAAAAACAACACGCAACAATACGACCACTTGGAATTTGATCTATTAGTTTTTCAAATTCATCACGTACGTCACCTTCTGATCCAGTTGATCCTTCATCGAATACATTAGTTGAGTCACATATTAAAGCTAAGACTCCTTCATCTCCAATTTCCTTTAAGCGATTTTCGTTTGTTGCTTCGCCCAAAAGTGGTTGAGGATCAATTTTCCAGTCGCCTGTATGCAATACGCAGCCTAGTTCCGTTCGAATTGCTAACGCATTTGGTTCAGGAATAGAGTGTGTTAGAGTAATATACTCAACATCAAATGAACCAATTTGTACTCTGCCAGAGAGAGGCACTTCAATAATTTTTACTTGCTTTGCCCAGGACTTTTCTTCTAGTTTTTGACGCAATATTTGAGCGGTAAAAGGTGTTGCATAAACGGGACATTTCAAATAAGGCCAAAGGTATGGAACGGCGCCAATATGATCTTCATGAGCATGAGTTAAAACTAGTGCTTTAATACTGTCAGCGTGTTCGAGTATAGCTGATGGATCTGGCATGATAATATCAATTCCTAAGCGGTCACCAAAGGTGATGCCGCAATCGACTATTATCCACTCTTTGTTATGACCAAAAAGGTTTAGGTTCATGCCGATTTCACCGGCTCCACCAAGTGGCAAAAACCAAAAATTAGTCTTCTTAGGGGTGTTTAACACGGGAATTCCTTAAATTGTATTTTCAAAAATGATATTTGTTCCCCGGTAGCCATTTAAAAAATCATTGCATGATACAGGCTTAGATCCGGGCCTTTGCAGCATTTTAAGCTGTATTGCTCCTGTTTTGCAAGAAATTAACAACTTATGATCTTCTGTAAAAATCCACGTGCCTGGCGAATAAGGCAGGGTGTTGCTTACAATTTTTATCTCTGCTGCCTCAAGAATTTTTATCACTTCACCGTCTAGTGTACTAGTTGTGCCAGGCCAAGGTGTTAAAGCCCGAATTTTATGTAAAATTGCACCGGCATCGCAATCAAAATTCAGAATACTTTCTTCTTTTTTAAGCTTGTGTGCGTAGGTGATTCCTTCAAGAGGCTGAGGGGTTGATTGAAGGTGTTTAGATAAAATATTTGGCAAACATTCAAGTAGAGATTGAGCTCCAAGGGCTAGCATTTTATCATGTAGTGTTTGGCTGGTATCAGCGGCATCTACTGAAATTTTCTTGGTGTAAAGCATGGAGCCAGTATCTAACCCTTCATCCATTTGCATTATTGTAATGCCGGTTTCTGTATCTCCTGCTTCAATTGCGCGATGAATTGGTGCGGCGCCTCTCCAGCGTGGCAAGAGAGATGCATGAATGTTAATACAACCAAGTTTTGGGGCCTCTAAAATCTGTTTGGGCAGCAATAATCCATAAGCAGCAACAATGGCTATGTCTGCATTTATCTGTTGAAATCGTTCCTGTTCTTGCTGTGATTTCAACGTAATAGGGTTATATACAGAAATGCCTTGCTCTAATGCAAACTGGTGCACAGGTGATGTGGTTTCGGCATGACCTCTTCCTTTTGGGCGAGGAGGTTGGGTGTAAACAGCAACAACTGAATAGCCAGCTTCTGCCAAGGCTTGTAATGGGGCAAGAGCAAATTCTGGAGTGCCCATAAAAATGATTTTAGTCATTGTCATTTTATTTGTTATTCTGTGCTCAGTATAATCTTCAACCTGATGTCAGCAAAGAAAAATGATTTGTGCTCTTGGTGCCTTGGTAATTTTCGGTGTTTCGCGTAGAATTAAAAGGGATAAGGTCTGAGATTTGTACATGGCACTTGATGCATATTTTCCTATTTTAGTTTTTTTAGCTGTGGCATTTGGCTTTGCTGCGTTGCTACTGGGGATATCTTGGATGCGGGGTAAACGTAATCCTTACGCTCAAAAAAATGCCGCTTACGAGTGTGGGTTTGATTCGTTTGATGCGCCCGAGCAAAATGCACGTCGTCAGTTTGATGTGCAATTTTATTTGGTAGCGATTCTTTTTATTATTTTTGATTTGGAAATAGCATTTTTGTTCCCTTGGGCAATATCGCTGGAATATATTGGTTGGCCAGGTTTTTGGTCGATGATGATTTTTCTTAGTATTTTAACGATTGGTTTTGTGTACGAATGGCGAAAGGGTGCGCTCGATTGGCGGTAGGATATGACAACAAGACTTGAAGATTTAAAGGCCTATTTACCACAATCGTTGCAAAACGAAAAAGAGTTATTTCAATCAATAAATCAAGAAATTTCAAACAAAGGTTATATTTTAACTAAGCTTGATCAGATGGCAGCATGGGCTCAAAGCGGTTCTTTATGGCCAATGACTTTTGGGTTGGCCTGTTGTGCTGTTGAGATGATGCATAGCGCAGCAAGTCGTTATGACCTTGACAGGTTTGGTCTTGTTTTTAGGCCCAGCCCCAGACAATCAGATGTAATGATTGTAGCCGGAACTCTAACAAATAAAATGGCCCCGGCTTTGCGTAGAGTATATGATCAAATGCCAGAACCACGTTGGGTAATTTCTATGGGAAGCTGTGCTAATGGTGGTGGCTATTACCACTATTCTTATTCTGTAACCCGAGGATGTGACCGTATTATTCCGGTTGATGTATACGTTCCTGGCTGCCCGCCAACAGCTGAAGCGTTGGTTTATGGCATTATGCTATTGCAGCAAAAAATTACGGGTAAAATCAGTTGAAATCCTAAATCAATATACTTAAGCTTATGGTCTGAAAACTTTTTTATTTGCAGTTATATAAGGAATAATAGATGAAGTGCATATTTTTAAGTTTTGTACTGTTAGTGACAAGTCAATTGTTAGGTGCTGATTTTGACGAGGTTCTGGTGCCGGTTCGAGTTGTTGTGGAGGTGACTTATATTGAAAACGTTGATACAAAAAGCATTCAAATAAAGCAAGGTAGCACAATACATTCTTATGAGTTTTCTAGATTGTGCAATGCGGACAAACAACAAATACGAAACTGCATTGTAGCGTTATTAGAAATTGATTCTTTGAGTGAGCAATTGTCTTATGCACAAAAAAGCATGATTAATTTATTGCGAATTGATAACGACAAAATTGATGCCATTGTGAATTTTTTGTACGAAACTCCAATGACATATCACTGGGATGCCCCATATTCTCCTCGTTGGGGCGAATCACATTAAAATTTAAATTTCCCCAACACGTATCTTTTGTGGAATTTTAATTGCTTCACTAACTGCTTCTACATTTTCGCTAGCTGTTTTGTTTTCTTCTTTAATACGATCGTATAATTCTTGACGTAATACTGACGATGAGCTGGGATATTCAAAACCAATCTTAACAATGCGTCCATTGATTTCTAAAACAGTGCAAACAATATCATCATTGATAATAATGGATTCGCCAACTTTGCGACTAAGACTTAGCATACCTACTCATTTTTATAAATTTAATTAAATGTTAAACAATTTTTCTTATTATACATAGTAGGAATGAAAGATTTTTTTATTTATGAGTCTGTTTGACGATAAACTCTCATTATTGCTCAATCATCGCCTTTCTTGGTTGGGTGCTAGATCAAATCTAATGGCGCAAAATATTGCTCATGCTGACATTAAGGGGACAACACGTAAAGAAATGCGTCCTTTTGGTCAGGTTTTGAAGCACCATGGAGCTATTCCAAATAAAAATGGTCCCCAAGTAAGAATATTAAGGCTTGGAGCTGCTGACTCTATGAATACAAAAACAGAAATTTCTAGAGAAATGGAAATGCTAGAGATGTCACGTAATGTGCTTGAGCATGACGCTATTTTGAGTGCGGTTAAAAATTTTCACCAATTAGTGAAAACCATTTTAAGCATGTCACAAGGAGGATAAATCCTATGGCTTTAGATAAGTCACAAAATACTCTTACTCGTGCTCTGTATGTTTCAACATCCGGTATGGTTGTGCAAAACAAACGTATGTTGATTATTTCT
>CAMDPB010000036.1 GCA_945903885.1 Candidatus Finniella inopinata | reverse complement strand
ACCGTTCCGGGTGTGATGCCTTACAGACGCCGTATTCCTTCTTTCAAAACATTTTATGATAAGAAAACAAAGGCTGAACTTATAACTTTAGGAAAAATTCGTTATGACAAATCTCCTTTTCCTAAGGTGTTTGCTCCTGAAGATCCTGCGGCAGATAAAAGTGGTTTCGTGTATGAATCAAACGTAAAATCAGTTCTCGAAATGTCAGACATGCGAGAAGCATCTCGTAGTCACGAAGGTAACCTAAAAGTATATGAACGTATTTTAGCTATGTTGCAAAATACAATAAATCTTTTGAAGAACAACTAGTGCTTGACCTTTCGAAGCTTCCCTCTCATATTTTATGAAATTCAACTCGTTAGGGTATTAATAATATGACTAAATTACAGCCTGTTCGAGGAACTCGTGATTTTCTAGGTGATTTTGCAAGGTGTATTCAATACATTCAAGATACTACCTTTTCAACAGCTCGCCAGTTTGGGTTTGAACGTATTGATACACCAATTTTTGAATACACTGGGGTTTTTAATCGGGCTGTAGGTGAAACTAGCGATATCGTTGGCAAAGAAATGTATACGTTTTCGGATCGTGGGGGTGAGGAAATCACTTTGCGGCCTGAAGGTACAGCGCCTGTGGTGCGGGCACTTCTGTCAAATAGTCTTACTCAACAATTGCCATTAAAATATTGCTACTATGGGCCAATGTTTAGGTACGAAAGACCTCAACGCGGTAGATATAGGCAATTACATCAGTTTGGAGTTGAATTCTTTGGGGTAGATAACCCTTGTGCGGATGTTGAAATATTAGACTTAGCACAACAAATTCTTGATCGATTAGAAATTAATGCAAGCTTACACTTAAATACCATAGGAGATTCGCAAAGCAGAGATGCCTATCGCGTTGCTTTAATTGAGTATTTTTCTAAATATCGAAGTGAGCTTTCTGAAGATAGTCAGCAACGATTAGATAAAAACCCTATGCGTATTTTGGATTCTAAAGATTTAAACGACAAACATATTGCAGAAAATGCTCCAAAAATTTCAGCATATTTAACAGCTTCAGCTGCTCAGTTTTTTGAAAAAGTGTGCGAAGGTTTAGAATTGCTTGGTATTAAATATACTCTTGATCCCACTTTGGTGCGTGGCCTTGATTACTACACCCATACTGCCTTTGAGTTTAAAAGTAATAATTTAGGAGCTCAGGATGCTGTCTTGGGTGGCGGCAGATACGATGGTTTAGTTCAGCATATGGGTGGGCCAGCTATCCCAGCGGTTGGTTGGGGTATGGGCGTTGATCGTATTGCTTTGCTTTTAGAAAATAGGACGTTTGCAAAACCAACGCCTATTGTCTTGATTGTTATCGGTGATTATTTCTCTAAGGCAGTACAGCTTGCTAAAGCTTTCCGAGAAAAAGGTAAGGTCTGCGAAATACTTTATAAAACAAACCCAGGAAAAGCTTTTAAAGATGCCGACAAACTTGGTGCACGCTTTGCTATTATCATTGGTGAAGAAGAAACAAAAACAAATACGGTTAAGGTTAAAGACTTAAGTTTACCCCAAGATCATCCACAAAAAGAACGCACGATGAAAAATAACGAAGTGCTTGAGATGATGTGTGCAGAACATGCATGAATCAGTTGTTGTTTATGAAAAAGAAATTATGTGTGATGGCTCAATAGATGGAAAAACTCTTGGTCACCCACGCGTTTATTTATCTATTCAAACAGATGATCGAATAGAGTGTACTTATTGCGGGAAAGTATTTATATATGACAATTCCCAAAACTAATTTTTGCTGCCACTTAACAAACCGCACTGTTATTGAAATACAAGGCAGTGACCGTGAAGCATTTCTGCAGGGGATTATCACTCAAGATATAAAACGTTTAGAAAACGAGAACATTCTTTATAGCTTAATGTTATCGCCCCAGGGGAAATTTCAATTTGATTTTTTTATAATTCGAGATGGTGATTCGTGGCTTATTGATATAGCAACTGAACGTTCTCAGGCATTTTTGCAGCGGCTGCAAATATTCAAATTACGCTCTGATGTTAACCTTAGTGTAAATACTGATTGGCAAGTTGGGGTTAGCTCAGCCCTAGTTGAAGTTGAAAACTGTTTTTTTGATCCTCGCTTAAAAGAGCTTGGCTACAGATTTTATGATAAGAAAATAGTTTCTGAGATGCCAATTGACGTTTATGAGAATATGCGTATAAGCCTAGGCATTCCAGATGGTGCCCATGAAATGGTTGTTGATAAATCAATTCCTTTAGAGTGGGGTATGGATGAGCTTAATGCCATTGCTTGGACCAAAGGTTGCTACATGGGGCAAGAACTTACAGCTCGCTCTCGTTATGTTGGGCAAATTCGCAAGCGTGCTTTTCCTATTATTTTTAAAGTTCCAGGTGAATATGTAGTCGGGGAAAAACTTATGGTTGATGACAGAGAAGTTGGAGAGCTGCGTGCAACCACTGGTATTTTTGGTCTCGCAATGTTAAAGCTTGAATCACTGCAAGCAGACATTTCAGTGAACGGCCACTTGATAGAGGTCCATAAACCAAGTTGGATGCTGTTGCCTGAATAGGTGGTTCAATACATCCCCTTTATTGTTAAAATTTTATCATTTAAGCTAGTAGCAATATCATTTAAAAATTTTTGGTTTTTTATGTCCGCTATACGTCGCAGTATGTTTATTTCTCTTTTTTTCATATGTATTATGCTGGGCGTACTTGTAGCGCTGTTTCCCCAGGCAAAATCTGCGTTTTTAACCAATATTTTTTTAAATGGGACAATTCTAACGTTGTTCGTGTTTGGTATTTTGTACAATGCATATTTGTTTTTTCTTCTAAGGTAGGAAGCTGTATGGTTTTCATTTTTTGAAAAATCACGTGACCATGAAAGCAGTGTGCCGAAACCGCAAGCATTAAAACCTTTGCAGCAACTATTTCAGCAAGCTCGTCCGTCAAGCTTTATGTTGCAGGCAACATTTGGAAGTATTCAAAACAGGTTTGATGAAAGCAGAGATATTAATCGTTATGTCACAGGACTATTAGTTTTTTTAGGGCTTTTAGGAACTTTTTGGGGATTGTCTCATACGGTTACTGCGATATCAGGTGTTATTTCAAGCATTGATTTGCAAGCAGGTGATATTCAGGATGCATTTAAAACATTAAAAGATGGTTTGCGAGCACCTTTAGTTGGCATGGGAACCGCGTTTAGCTCATCCTTATTTGGGTTACTTGGATCATTAATTATTGGGTTTATTGATGTTCAATATAATAAGGGAATTCAAGGATTTTTTTATTTTATTGAAGAACGAATTCACCTTGGAAAGCTTAACATTGGTAGTGCTGAAGGACAGAGTGGTGGGCAAACATACTCGCAAAGTGTTTTTGAACAAGCAGCAGAGAGTATGCAACTTTTAGCTCAGCAGTTGCAGCGTGGAGAAGAAAATCGTCAGCAATATATGCGTAGTTTGACTGATCTTGCAGAAAAATTAAATATGCTGACTGACCAGCAAAATCAGCAATTAGCAGCGTTACAAAATGTTGCGCAGAGTCAATTCAATATGCAGCAACTGCTAAGTCGTCAGTCTGAAGTGGCAACAGATACTACTAAGTATTGGCGTAGTTTAGATTCTCAGATGGTTAGAATCCAGGATGATATAACAACTGGGCGCCAACAGCTAAGCCGAGAGGTGTGCGAAGAAATTCGCACAGTGGCTAGAATACTCGCGGCTTTAGGTGAAGGACGTGATGCTGCTTAGCTTGATGGGGACAAGGGAGTTGTGCTAGCTGGTTTTTCTTTCTCGCAGGCGATTGTCCTATGTTTTCTTTACCTATTAGTGGATCTTCCGAATCAGCTATTTCTATTGCGCTATATTTTCTTTTTTCGCGATGAGTAGATCTTTGAGATGCATCATCGCTTAACGAACCATCAAATGAACCATCAGTTGCAGTGCTGCTAATACTACCCCTTTCTATTTGTTCCCCAGAAAAAGAAGATGATGTGATTGAGTCTCTTGAATCTCTTGAATCTGAGCTTAATCTTGAAAACTCACCATCGGTGCATAGTGAAAGGGAAGATGAGTAGTCATGTTCTTCGTAATTTTCACCTTCGGCTTCCAATTCACCTGAAAGAGATGGACTAACAACAGGATAAGTATTAGGTATTACATCTACGTTCCCGGGAGATCTTAATATTGCGTTTATCATTTCTTCTGTACTAGAAAGCATAGGTACATCGTACACTTCCTCATTATGTTCAAAAACTGTTTTAATCATTTTCAGAATTTGTATTCCAGCAATATATTTATTAGTATAGCGGAAGTCAGAATCGCATATTTTCCTATCTACACGAGTTTTACCTTTTGCCTTATGA
This sequence comes from Candidatus Finniella inopinata, assembly GCA_945903885.1. GTDB lineage: Bacteria > Pseudomonadota > Alphaproteobacteria > Paracaedibacterales > CAITNM01 > CAITNM01. Next base: position 4,062 of record CAMDPB010000036.1, on the reverse strand, counting down.
AGAAGCTTTTTGCTTTTTTTATGATAACTGAAACAGAGCGGGGTGAAGTATCCGTTTGTTTGGTATAGGTGATGATACTCAATTATTCCACTTAAACTTTCTGGATTGTCCCCTTCGAGCATATGCAAGAGATTATATGTACCAGTTTTCTTTTCTTCTGTTAGGTTTCCATCTGGAGCTATTATATTAATAGTTTCACTTTTTCTAAAAAGAGCAAAGCTGGATTCAGTGAACCAATCAGGAACGTAAGCTATACTCTCATTGTGTGTTTCAAGAGTAATAGGAAAATGGCCCATTTCTACAGAAGCTTCAAATGTTTTACTGTCACCTTTCACAAACGACGTGGGAGAAAGCATCTCTATGCTTTTTTCAAATTTATTTAGCAATGCTTTATTTTGAAGGGTGAAACGATTTCTATTTATAATAAAAAATCTTTCGAATAATGGGAGAAGACCGGAAATCTTTTTTTGTAATTCCTTAACAGGAACACTCACAGAGATGTTAGGATTGTTTTCTGCAAAACGTTTTCTTATTTTGCTAATCATATTCCAGGTTAGCTGCACGGTTTCATTTAATTCAGCAATTTCTGCTCTTGTTAGCTCGGGAAAAGGAACATGTGCAGGTGCGGCGGCAACTGCTGCTGCTCCAGGAGAGCCTGGCACTGGAAGATCAAATTCCATTCCTATCATTCCATTAACAGGAAAAACGAAAGCTACAACCAAAGAGATTAAAAAAAGATTTTTTATAATTTTATTATTCATTTATCAGACAGTTTAATTTAATATGTCGTATTTTTATGGCAAAAATATAAAAAATAGTCAATATACTGCTTAAATATAATTTTAAAGTTGTTTTCTTGGTAACTTAACAAAAATATAATCTGCGCAAAAATGCTCTTTTCATCCTCTTCAGTCTGTATGCTAAGCTTATTCCAGTTAATATCTTATTAAGTTCAATAATGTCACATAACGTAACTTTGATTCCGGGAGATGGGGTCGGCCCAGAAGTAACAAGATCAGCTTGCCAAATTGCTGATGCTGCTGGTGTGAAAATTAATTGGGAAATTTGCGAAGCGGGCGCTGAAGTCTTCAAAAAAGGAATGGCAACAGGTGTTCCACAAGAAACAATTGATTCTATTAACAGAAATAAGGTTGCACTAAAGGGACCGCTTGCAACACCTGTGGGTTTTGGTGAAAAAAGTGCCAATGTAACATTACGAAAAATGTTTGAAACCTATGGAAATATTCGACCAGTGAAAGAGTTTCCAGGAGTGGTTACTCCTTATAGCGGTCGCGGTATTGATTTAGTAATTGTGCGTGAAAATGTTGAAGACCTTTATGCGGGGATTGAACATATGCAAACACCTAGTGTAGCTCAGTGTTTAAAGCTGATTTCCAGAAAAGGTTGTGAAAAAATTGTACGTTTAGGGTTTGAATTTGCCCGTAGTCAAAACCGTAAAACCATTCACTGCGCTACTAAAGCAAATATTATGAAATTCAGTGAAGGCATGCTAAAGCGAACTTTTGAAGATATTTCGAAAGAATATCCAGATATCGAAGCTCAACATATTATTGTAGATAACTGTGCGCATCAATTAGTGAAAAAACCTGAACAATTTGAAGTGATCGTTACTACCAATATGAATGGAGATATTTTAAGTGATTTATCTTCTGCGTTGGTTGGTGGCCTTGGCTTTGCACCTGGTGCTAATATTGGCGACAATGCCTGCATTTTTGAAGCAGTGCATGGATCTGCGCCTAAATATGCGGGGAAAAACAATATTAACCCAATAGCTGTTATTTTATCTGCAGTCATGATGCTTCGTCATTTGGGAGAATTTAAAGCTGCACTAGATATAGAGCATGCACTATATGTAACTTGTGCTGTTGATAAAATTCTGACCCGTGACGTGGTGGGCGATGCAAAAGGTGCTTCAACCACGTTGTTTACAGAATCTGTCATTAAAAACCTTGGAAAACGTTATGAAGATATCCATGATCGTGCATATAAAGCAATTAATGTTGATAACTCTAAAATTCCCCTAGCTCCTATTCAGGTTAAAGAGCGTTTTGTTGAAGGGGTAGATGTGTTTTTTGAAAACACTAAACCTATTAATGAATTTGGCAAATTAATGGAAGTTGCAGCAAACGAGGCTTCAGTGAAGTTAAAGCTTGTGACATGTCGCGGAATGAAAATTTATCCCGCTACAGAAAACACAGTCTTAGACTTAACAGATCAAGTAAGAGCTAGATTTGTTGGAAGTGGTCCTTTAGATGATAGTCAAATTCAAAAACTTATCGTTGCAGTTAGTACAAAGGCAATGTGGTCACATATTGAGAAACTACATGTGTTCGATGGTAAGGCTGCATATACTAAGGCGCATGGAGAAGAGTAGGGGGCATGCTACTTTAAAACTTAATTGGTTTGTAGCTCAGCTATTTTTGTAAAAAATACTAAACAATCAGGGTTTAGTAAAGCTTCTTTGTTTTTTATTTCTTTGCCATGAATAGTGTCTCGAACGGTTGTTTCAGTAAGCTTATTATTTTTTGTTCTAGGCAAGTCAGGCACCGCAATAATTTTTGCAGGTACGTGACGTGGCGTGGTGTTTTGACGAATCTGTTGCTTGATTTTATTGATTAAATCGGTGGTTAGTTCTACATCTTTTTTCATAATCACAAATAAAATAATGCGTTCGTCGTCTTGCCATTTTTGACCAACTGCTAAGCATTCAATTATTTCATCAATATTTTCTAATTGACGGTAAATTTCCGCAGTGCCAATGCGCACACCACCTGGGTTAAGGGTGGTGTCTGAACGGCCATGGATAATTAGTCCATAATTTTTTGTCCACTCGCAAAAGTCACCATGATGCCAGGCTTTAGGGAATTTTTCATAATACGCGTTGTGATATTTTTCATTTTGTTCGTCTTTCCAAAAGCCAATGGGTCTGCAAGGAAATGGTTTGGTGCATACCAACTCACCCGGCTCTGTTGAAATAGAGGTTCCATTTTCATCAAATATATCTATGGCCATGCCTAAAGCTGGCCCTTGAATTTCACCGCGGTGTACAGGGCTAATGGGGTTGCCCATAACAAAGCAAGACACAATATCAGTGCCACCAGAAAGGCTGCTAATTTGAACATCTTGCTTGATGTTTTTCCAAATATAATCAAATGTTTCTGGCATTAGTGGAGAGCCGGTTGAGCCAATAGTACGCAATTCTTTTAAATCGTGTGTTTTGCTTATATCGATTTCTAATTTATGCAAAGTACTAAGATACTTAGCAGATGTGCCAAAGAAATTGATTTGTAATTCTTGGCAAATATCCCACAAAAAAGTTGGGCTTGGGTAAGTTGGGGAACCGTCAAAAAGAACTATGTGTGCGCGTGATGCCAATGCTGACACCAGCCAATGCCACATCATCCAACTGCAAGTTGTAAAGTAAAACACCCGATCGGCGGGCTTAATGTTGCAGTGCAATTGGTGTTCAGATAAATGTTTTAAAAGCGTGCCACCTACGCCGTGAATAATGCATTTTGGAATACCTGTTGTGCCTGATGAATACAAAATATACAAAGGATCGTTAAAATTAACTGGTGTGAATGTAATCTCAGTGGCATCACTCGTAGTCAGTAGTTGATCCCAACGTGAATAATTATGTTCAAGCCCTAAATATGAAACAACCACTACTCGTTCAATGCTTGGAAGATGCTCTAAAATTTCAGGCAGACGATCAAGACACGAAAATGTTTTTCCGTTGTAGTGATAACCATCTACAGTAATTAGTACCTTTGGTTCTATTTGACTGAATCGATCTATGACTCCTTGCGTGCCAAAATCAGGGGAGCACGCAGTCCATACGCCTCCATGAGAGGTGGCGGCCAACATTGCAGCAACAGTTTCTGGCATATTTGGTAAGTATCCTGCAACGCGGTCACCTTTAGTTATTCCCCATTGCTTAAAATAATCAGCAATTTTTGCAACTATCCAGTAAAGTTCTTGATAGGTTAGTTGGCGTTTGATCTTATTTTCACCAATAAAAGTTATAGCGATATGTTCATC
>CAMDPB010000035.1 GCA_945903885.1 Candidatus Finniella inopinata | reverse complement strand
AGACGTTTTCTAAAAGTGCTCGCTCACCCGATTCTATCGAAGGCTCTTCTTCTTCACTCTCTTCAATGAGCTCTTCAATTGTCCCACGAAGCGTCTCTGGTTCAGATTTTTTAAATAATTTTATTAAATTTTTGATTATCATAACTATTGATAAGGGTTGTTAACATTTAGGGATCGCAAGATCATTATTTCTTTTTCTTTCATGCATTCTTCTTCATCATCAGATTCGTGATCGTACCCTAACAGGTGCAACATACCATGAACAACTAAATGATTAAAGTGATCTAAGAAAGGTTTTTTTTCAATCTTTACTTCTTCAAGTAAAGTTTCAAATGCAAATACCAAATCTCCCAACATAATAGGGTAAGGATGAGATTTAGGTAAAAAACGAAGCTCTTCCTCGCTTAAGCTTGAAAATGACAATACGTTAGTTGGTTTGTCTTTACCCCGATATTCAAGATTTAAAGCATGAATTTCGTCATTATTTGTAAGAAGAATGCTGACCTCAACCTTTGTTTGTATTTTTATATTTTCTATTACTCGCTGAATGATTTTATGTAGCAAAACATGCCACTGGTCTGGCGTATACCATTCAAGCCATCGATCATCGTCAATATCAATTAATACATCAAGGTTACTACTATCGTCGTGCATTTCTCAGTTTCGTTTCCTTATCGTAAGCCACGACAATTTTAGAGACAATTGGGTGCCGAACAATGTCATTTTCATCAAAAGTAATAAAAGCAATATCGGGAATATTTTTTAAAATTCTTGCTGCTTCGTTTAAGCCTGATTCTATACCGTTTGGCAAATCAATCTGAGAAAGATCACCGGTAATAACCATACGCGCATTGTTTCCAAGTCTTGTTAAGAACATTTTCATTTGGACTGGTGTTGTATTTTGTGCCTCGTCCAGTATAACAAAAGCATTAGACAAGGTGCGTCCACGCATAAAGGCAAGAGGAGCAATTTCTATTTCACCGTTTGTAAGCCGTCGTTCAACTTGTTCTGCTGGGAGCATATCATTCATAGCATCGTAAAGAGGGCGCAAATATGGGTCAACTTTCTCTCGCATGTCACCTGGCAAAAACCCAAGTTTTTCACCAGCTTCAACAGCCGGGCGCGTTAAAATAATTTTATCAATTTTTCCAGCAATCAGCATTGATACTCCAACTGCCACAGCAAGGTAGGTTTTTCCCGTGCCCGCAGGACCAATTCCAAAGGTCATATCTTTGTTTTGCATAGCGCTAAGATATTCGCCCTGATTGGCAGAACGAGGAAAAATCATTTTTCGTTTGGTCGCAATACTAATTTTTCCATTCGGGACATTTGTATCGTGATGCTGCAAACTTACCGAGCTGCCCACAGTGCGAATAGCATCTTCAATACTTTGAGCATCAATGTCTTGACCCTTGGTCAATTCCGCATAGAGATATTGCAACGTATTTTTTGCATAACCAATATCATCTGCATCAGCTCCGCTTATTGAAATTTGATTACCACGCGCAGCAATAGTTACCCCAAAACGATTTTCAATTTGAGTAATATTCGCGTCTCCTGGCCCAACAAGCTGAGAGAATAAAGTATTATCAGAAAATTCTAGCTCCTTGGTGTGATTGTGATCGCTCAAAGGCACTCTCCGCTCAAGCTATTTCCATGTCCATGTTTTATCTTAACGCTTAATAAGTTACCAAATAATGAAGAGTCACCATTAAGTGTTACTGATTGCATGTAAGCAGTTTTTCCAAGGACTTGTCCTGGCAACTTACCTTCGCGATCAAATAAAACTTCCAACGTTTTTCCAACCATGGATTGATTAAATGCTATCTGCTGCACGTTAACCAAATCTTGAAGCTCGGCTAAGCGTGTTGATTTTATATCCTCTGGAACTTGAGTTTGCAAAATGCTTGCTGGAGTTCCTGGCCTAGGGCTGTATTTAAAAGAATAAGCTTGAGCGTATCCAACATTTTTAATCAGCTCAAGAGTATCTTTGTGATCTTGGGCAGTTTCTCCTGGATAGCCAACAATAAAATCAGAGGAAAACCCTATGTCAGGGCGTGCAGCACGTAGCTTATCTATTATTTTCAAATACTCAGCCACATTATGTTTTCGGTTCATAGCATCAAGGATAAGATCACTGCCCGATTGAACCGGCAAATGCAAAAAAGGCATAAGCTGTTCAACATCACGATGGGCATCATACAGCTCATCATGCATATCAAGAGGATGAGACGTTGTATAGCGGATACGTTTTATGCCATCTAACTCAGCAAGGGCATAAATCAAACGCCCAAGTGACCACTCACCGCCATCGAGCCCTTCACCATGGTAGCCATTTACATTTTGCCCAAGCAAAGTAATCTCCTTAGCTCCCAATGCAAGTAAATGTTTTGCCTCTTGCAAAATCGTTTTAGCTGACCTTGAATATTCAGCGCCACGCGTATAAGGAACTACGCAGAAATGACAAAATTTATCACAACCTTCTTGCACAACAAGAAAAGCATTCACCGGAGTTTCACTGGCTGATGGAAGAAAGTCAAATTTACTTATCGCAGGAAACTGAGTATCGACTATTTTTTTACGTTTTCCTTTTATTTTTTGCTCAATCTGAGCCAACATTTCAGGTAAACGGTGGTAACTTTGAGGGCCAAAAACCATATCTACATAAGGAGCTTGTCTGGTAATTTCTTCGCCTTCTGCTTGACCAACGCAACCACCAACAGCGATGATCATAGCGCGATCATCATCGCGGCTTTTTCGATCTTTTTTTACAGCATGTAAGCGACCCAAGTCAGAAAAAACTTTATGTTCTGCTTTTTCACGAATGTGACAGGTATTTAGAATAGAAACATCAGCATCTTCGGATATTTCCGTAATTCGATAGCCATGAGGCTTAAGCAAATCGGCCATCTTCTGTCCGTCATAGACGTTCATCTGACAGCCGTAGCTCTTTATATAAACCTTTTTTAAATTAAGACTCATGCCTTATTTAGAAACGGCAGCAACTTGGCTAATAGCACCACTTGATTGATCGATAAACTGCACGCGTTTACGGCGTCCTGTTTGACCAAGACCTGTATTCTTAGCAATTTGACTACGACGACGTGCATAGTTCGGAGCAACCACAGGATAATCAGGAGCCAAGCCCCAACGTTCTCTGTATTCATCAATGCTCATTTTGTAAACTGTATTTAAGTGACGCTTTAACATTTGAAGCTTTTTGCCATCTTCTAAACAAACAATGTAATCATCCTTTATAGAATCTTCAATTGGTACAGCAGGAACAAGTGGCCCAGATTTGCGGAAACCATGACCATGCCGTGCTAAATCTTGCACTGCAGTATGTACTTTTTGCATAATGCCTTGGATATCTGCAACTTCTACAGAATTGTTACTGATGTAAGCGCATACTATGTCAGCAGTAATGTTAAGGACGTCGAGTTGAGTTGTTGATTCAGTCATACATAACCTATTTATTATTTAAACATGTTACACTTATAGTTACTCTCAATTGAAAACGCAATCTATTTTTTCAATAATAGAGTTTTTTAATTTTTGATTGGAAATGATTAATCCTTTGCACTACATGCAATAAATGATTTCATGTTAACTGCTCATATTGCAAGACTTTTGTAGAGGAATCAAACAAGATAATAAATATACAGAAAGAAGAAAAGCCAAATTTTTGTAGCGTGAAATTTGACCCTCTTTGCAAGGGCCGAATGCCAAGCTAGGATAAATAAAAAAGCATCTGTTAATTTTGACTGAACTCTCGATGCCCATCATTTTTACTCTTCTTATTGCTCTAGTCATTTTAGGGATTGGATATAGACGCATTCATTTTCAAAAGCAAATAGCTGAAGCAAAGCTGGGTGCACACCGAATTCTGGTTCATCACTTACCATTCTCTTGGTGCAGCTGGTATGTAGGTGAAGACCATGTAATAACATCACAGAATTTTTTGAAGCTACTTGGGATTGATGACCATAGGTCATTTGGACTACAAGATGTATTTCGTCTTTTTGGTCAATCATCTTTAAGCCAATTTCAGCGTGCCCTACAACACTTATACGCTTATGGAGGAGAGTTCAGCTTACAACTGACAATTGAACATCCTCATGAACGAGAATTAATTATGAATGGCACACTTATTGGATTTGAACACTATCAACATATTTTTCCAACAAAGCCTAATTCAATAAAACAAATGATCATCTTGAGTTTGCAAGATGTCACAGCTACTTCAGGTGATTTGCGGCGTCAACAGCGGCAATTTATAGAGTTTGAACAAGAATTAGACATGCTTCGGCAGTATGTTGAGCATATCCCAATTGCCATTTGGTTCAGAGATCTGCAGGGGCGCATTCGCCATTGTAATAGTTTTTATGCAAAAGCACTTGAAACTTCTCCGTCAAGAATTATAGCAGAGAGCATTGAATTAATTAAAAAACCATCAGGTGTTTTAGTAGATAATCTAAAAGAACAAACCATAACTCAACAGCACGCTGTCATAGAAGGACAACGCAGATTACTGGAAATTCAAGAGATTCCCATTCCTAAAAAAGGAAGCATAGGGTTCGCTCGTGATATTACAGAGCTAGAACAATGGGAAGGAGATCGTCAGCGTCATGATCAAGCCCAACGTGAAATTTTAGAAAATCTTTCAAACCCTATAGCAATTTATGGAGCAGATACGCGTCTTCAATATTTCAACTCAGCCTATCTTAAAATATTTCAATTCCAAGAAGCATTTTTATACAGCAGACCACGGTTTGGAGAAGTTTTAGAAGATTTGCGCAAACGTCGAAAAATGCAAGAAGTTAATGATTTCCCTAAACATAAAGAAAAGCGTAACTCTTTATTTAATACCATTTTTGAACCCATTCATGAAATTCACCATCAACCAGATGGCACGTTTTTAAAGATGACATTATCTCCACATGCTTTAGGTGGAATTCTATTAATTTTTGAAGACATTACTGATAAATTAGCGTTGGAACGCGGATACAAAACTCTTTTAGCTGTCCAAAAAGAAACCATTGATAATCTACATGAAGGCTTAGCAGTAGTCGGAAGTGATTTGCGCTTGCGACTTTGCAACAAGGCCTTTAGTGAGCTTTTAAAGCTTACAGAAGAACAATATAAAACAGGCGCTCATGTAACTGATATTTTACAAGCTGCAAAGCCTTTGTTATTTGATGAATCCTTTAAATACTGGAAGGACCATATCCATGAATTATGCGAGAATCGTAGACCATTCACTGAATTAGTTGATTCAGTTAATAGTTTAAAAATTCAGATTTCATACATTCCGCTACCCGATGGATCACACTTATTTAGCTTTGTTGATATTTCTGATAGGTGGAGATTCGAACAAACCATTAGAGAACGTAACGAAGCTTTAGAACAAGCAGACAGATTTAAAACTGATTTTATTTCTCATGTTTCGTATGAATTACGTGCACCTTTAAATACCATCGCGGGCTTTATTGATATTTTACGTAACCAGTATTTTGGACCATTGAACGAACGCCAAATTGATTATTGCCAAGGCATATCGGAATCTAGTCAAAAACTTATGCAGTTAATTAGTGATATGATCGACTTAGCAAGTATAGAGGCAGGAAAGCTTGCACTTCATTACCACGAAATTGAGCTAGTACGCTTTCTTGAATCATGCTCAGCTCTTATTAAAAATCGTGCGTATGACCAGGGGGTTGAGTTGTCAGTTGTTAACAATACTAATATTGAGATGTTTAACGGTGATGAAAAGAGACTGAAACATGTAATGTTTAATTTATTAAGTAAGGCTCTAAAATTCACCTTACCTGGCGGACGCATTGGCATTGTTGCATTCAATGTTGAAAATCAGCCAGACATGCTTGGGCTATGTGTTTCAGATAGCGGGGTAGGCATTAGCGCAACAGACCAACAAAGGATTTTTGATATGTTTGAGCCTGGGTCACGTTTGCACACTACAAAAAAAGGAGCAGGGCTAGGATTACCATTAGTAAAGAGATTAATTGAGCTTCATCAAGGTCAAGTGTATATCACCTCAAAAGTTAATGAGGGAACCCAAGTAATTCTCCACTTGCCAATACAACAACCACCTCTGCTTTAGAAAAAATATATAAGCGAAGCTTGCTCTCTCAAACACTCTTATAAAATCCAGCCAAATAATTCATGTGCAAATTTCCACCCAACTGCCACTCACGTTTATAAAAAGAGTAGTTTAAGCCTTTTAAGGAAATAGTTTTTAGTCCAAGGCTTTCCATAAGACTAGCTAGCTCTGATGGTTCGATGAATTTTTGCCAATTGTGAGTGCCAATGGGAACCTTTCGAGTTAAATATTCAGCGCCCAAAATACCGACCACATAAGATAATATTGTACGATTTAATGTTGATAAAACCAACACGCCACCTGGGTTTAGTTTTTGCACAAGATCATTAGCGAATATTTTTAAATCATCCACATGCTCAACAACTTCAAGACAAGTTATCAAGTCATAAGTATTTTTTATATTTTTTAAATCTTCACATGCATAATCAATGACTAAATTTTGCTCAAGAGCGTGCGCACAAGCTATTAAAATAGCCTGCTCACTTGCATCCACCCCTTTAACTAACGCTCCCAGCCTTGAAAGTGGCTCACAAACAATGCCGCCCCCGCATCCAACATCAAGCACTTTCAGATTTCTCAAGCCGCTAGGGGGAAAATACTGATTTGCCATATCTTTAATAAAACGAATTCTGGCAGGATTCATAGCATGCAGCACTCCAAAAGCCCCATTTTCATTCCACCATTGATCTGAAAGACTCTCAAAATGGTCAGTTTGCAAGGCGTTTTTCATGTTCATTAAAAATTCCTTTTTAAAAATTATAACTTTTACTCTAGAATGATCGTTCACTCTCTTGATATTTACCATTCAACATACCATATTCAAGTCATGGCACTTTATGTTTTAAAATTCGGCGGAACTTCAGTTGCAAATCTAGCACGGCTAGAACATGTCGCCCAAGTTATTCGTCAAGAAACGCTTAATGGAAATCAAGTTGTTGCGGTTGTTTCTGCAATGGCTGGTATTACTGATCAATTGGTTGGATACTCTCAAGCTTTATGCCCTCATGAACCAACCCCTGAACATGATGTGGTTGCTAGTGCAGGCGAACAAGTTACTGCGGGATTATTAGCTTTAGCTTTGAAAAAGGCAGGCATGAAAGCACGTTCTTTCATGGCCTGGCAAATTCCTATTCACACAGATTCTATAGCAACCAACGCACGCATTCAGCACATTTGTCCGGATAAAATTTTGCAAAGTCTTAGTACCGGTGAGATTCCTGTTATTTCTGGATTTCAAGGGCTTAGCAAAGAAGGCATGATTACAACCATTGGACGTGGTGGTTCAGATACAACAGCTGTTGCAATAGCAGTTGCCTTAAAGGCTGATCGTTGTGATATTTACACCGATGTTGACGGCGTGTACACAGCAGACCCTCAGCTAGTTCCTGAAGCTCGTCGTCAAGATACTTTAAGCTATAGCGAAATGTTTGAAATGGCTGCCGCAGGAGCTAAAGTTCTACAGGCTCGATCTGTTGAAATGGCCATGAAGCATGGAGTTCGACTGCGTGTACTTTCAAGCCTGACCAATTCTCCTAAGGGAACTGAAATTATTGAGGATAAATACGTTGTGAAAAAAGACAACATCACCAGCATTGTGCACAGCTTGCAAGAAGCAAAAGTGACATTGAAAAACTTAAGAAATGAGCCGGGAATCGCCGCAAAGCTTTATACAACCATGGGGCAAGCTGGTATTTTAATTGATATGATGACCCAATCACATACTCATGAAGGTTGTTGCGATATGGACGGCATGATTAGCCGTAATGATATTGAACGTTTTAGCGAAACAATGAATAACTTCAAAGAGAGTCTTGGTTTTTCTGATATATCAATTGATAAAAATGTTGCAAAAATCACTATCATTGGGATTGGTCTTCGCAGCAACATGGATATTCCAGCATTAATATGTAGAACATTAGCAGATGAGGGAATCAACATTCATATGATTTACTCATCTGAAATTAAAATGTCTCTTGTTATTAATCAACAATCATTGCAACCTGCTTTGACATCGCTTCACAGGGTATTTTGCCTTGATCAATCTTCTTCACAAAAGGCCGCTTAAAATGACATATTCTTCTATTTCTCTTGAACATTTGAGCAAGCGAGGGTGTGAATTTCTTGGGACTAAATATGCAATATTAGGCGGGGCAATGACGTGGGTATCAAACCATCATTTAGTTGCTGCCATTTCAAACGCCGGTGGTTTTGGGGTATTGGCTAGTGGTTCAATGTCTCCTGATATATTGTCTCAAGAAATAACAAAAACAAAGACAAAAACCACCAAACCGTTTGGTGTGAATTTAATTACTATGCATCCTATGCTTGAGCAAATGATTGATGTTTGTGGGCAACACAAAATACGCCACGTAGTTTTGGCGGGTGGACTGCCAAGCTCTTCTAGTTTTACCCGATTGAAATAACATGGATGC
>CAMDPB010000034.1 GCA_945903885.1 Candidatus Finniella inopinata | reverse complement strand
TTCACGAACTATCGTCCACAGTTTTACTTCCGTACGACTGACGTAACAGGCGTAGTGACGTTGGCAGCAGGCACCGAGATGGTAATGCCTGGAGATAACGTGAATGTGAATGTGGAATTGATTGCACCAATAGCAATGGATGAAGGTTTGCGTTTCGCAATTCGCGAAGGTGGACGTACAGTCGGTGCTGGTGTCGTTGCTAAAATTCAAAAATAATTAAATTATCTCAGCGTAAGCTGAAGGATTAAAATTATGCACCCCCTGTCAGTTCATTTTGACAGGGGGTTTTTATAAAGAGCTAACTAAAAATATTTAAAAGTGCATGAAAAATATGAAAAGGTCCTGTTACCCCATAAAATTCATGCCGAAAATGCGTAATGCTATATGCGAATAAAGAACCGCTCAGCCCAATTCCTATAATACCAAGCAGAAAGCTTAAAAATAGAACCACTCTAGGCATTGAATTTTGGGTCCAAGTAATAAAGTTAAAAAAAATACGACATAAAATACTTACCAAAAAGCACATAAAGAATGGATCAAGGGTTTTTTGAAAAATTTGAATATCAATTTTTAAAAAAGAATTTAGCGGTAACGACACAGAAGAAATGATTAATGCCAGACTGATAGCCATCATAACAACGCAAAGCGTAGCAAAAAGTGATAAAACTCCTAATAAAAAATTTGCCATCTCTTTGCTTAAAAGAATTGGCAGTTTTTTTGTCTCATCATTCATTATCTAGCCATCGCATATCAATAAAGAAAGCGTATAACAAACTTTTTAATATCAAGTTAATTTGCGTGTTTTATTATCTTCATCCCGCAAAAATTTTCTGACATTGACTAATGAAATTGTTAAGTCGCTGTTGAAGAGCTTCTCCAGCAGAACGATGCAATGCTAAAACTCTATAACCAGATGGTTTTGGCTGCCATTCAACTGGGTGCAAATTCATTTTTAATGCTAAAAAATCTGGTAGAAAGCCAACTTCATTTGAACATGCACATGTGTCTGCAATTAAAGACCAGCTTGGAATTCGTGCTTTAATTTCTAAGCGATTTTTATAACGGTGTTCCCATCGTTGTATAAGGCTTAAAACTTCCACCTGATTTTCTGGCAAAATAACAGGACCTATAGGCGCGTTTGCAGATGTTGAATACAGCTGAAAGAATCCTACGCCAACTTCGACAGATGTGGCTTCTTCCCAAGGTGCGTTATCTGGCACAAGAGCAATATCTGCTTCATCTCTTAGTACGGCACCATATGCATGATCAGGGCGCATTAAGTTAAGGTTAAACTGACTCAATAGACAAAAGCGCCGGAACAACAACACGTGCTATAGCATGGGTGGTCGCAAGGCGAATAGGTCTAGGGCTGTCTATTGCAATAGAATCTCGAAATTTTTTCAACCACTCTTCGGCTTTAGGGACAAGAGTAGAGCCCTCGTGAGTTAAGCGGAAGCATCTTTTTTCATGAGTGCACAGTGGACGCTCAAAAGCTGCTTCTACCCGTAAAATAGCCGTGCTTGCCGCGCTTTGGCTTAAGTTATGAAAGGATGCAGCTTTGCTTAAGCTTTTTAAGTGTGCAGCTGTTATAAAAAGCTCTAAATCAGAAATTCGTAGGTGGCTTAAGCGATTCATGCTTTTATAAGACCTATATATCTATATTTTCGATATTGCATATTAATTATATCGACAATACAAAAAATCAGCAATGTAATATGATGACTTTATTATGAAACTAAAAAGCAAAGAAACAGCAATGAAAGCTCAAGAGAAGATTCTTCAATTTTTTATTAGGATATGTCGTTTTAATTTTGGTGTATTTGAAAAAGAAGAATTCAAAAAATTCTTACGAATGGGAAGTATTTTTGCGCTTATTATTGGGGTGTATTGGACCCTTCGTCCTTTAAAAGACGCTATTTTTATGCAATTGGTTGATAAAATGTATCTGCCATACGCAAAAACTATTTCTGTGTTGGCGTTGCTGCCGTTAGTGATGTTTTATACAAAATTATTAGGAAAAACATCGCGGGAAAAAATGTTTGTCATATTGCCAGCTTTTTATGGCATTAGTATTTTATGTTTTAGCATTCTTATTGGTGCTTCACAGGCATCTCCTGAAGAAATAGCTGCTCGTTCATTGTTTCCTTTTTTTGCCACCCAAGCGCTGGGGTACATTTGGTATATGTTTGTCGAAAGTTTTGGTTCACTTGTTGTTGCCTTATTTTGGGCTTTTGCAACTGATACAACTGAAGCTCCTTCAGCAAAAAGAGGTTTTCCTTTAGTGGTGGCAATTGGTCAAATGGGTGGAATTCTTTTTCCTTATACAATTGGTGGTCTTCCTCATCGGCTTGGGCTAGAAACGGACACTCTTTCCATGGCTATTCTTGGAATTCTATGCCTTACACTTATTCCTTTAGTTAAATACTTTTTAAAAGCAACGCCTAAGAATCTTTTAACTTCATTTGGTGAAAATGATAAAAAAGAAGAAAAAAATCACGAACCAGGGTTCTTTGAAGGCTTAAAATTAATGCTGGCTCATCGCTATTTAATTTGTATTTTTGCGGCAAATTTTATTTATGAACTAATCGTTACTATCTTTGATTTTAATTTCAAACTAGCCGCTGGTACAGCTTATACAGGTGTGGCCCTTAGTAATTACCTAAGTCTTTATGCATCAAGCGTGAACACTGTTTCATTACTATGTTTGCTTTTAGGCATAAGTAATGTAACGCGCTATTTAGGCGTTGGAGTGGCTTTGGCTTCTATGCCTATTATCGTAGGCTTTGCTTTGTTTGGATTTTTAACACTTGATTCGTTGTCATTCTTATTTGCGTTAATGGTTGGATCCAAAGCCATTAATTATGCTCTAAATGGTCCTGCTTTAAAGCAGCTTTATATTCCTACAACTTCTGATGTGCGTTTCAAAGCACAAGCATGGATTGAAACTTTTGGCTCGCGCGCTTCAAAAGAAGCTGGCTCACTATTCAACATGTTGTTAAGGCCTATGCAGTCCATTTTTGGGGCAGTAGCAGGTAGGGCTCATTATCTTACTGTAAGTGGCGTCATTGGCTTTCCATTACTAGTGTTGTGGTTTGCGATTGCAGTTTATTTAGGGAGAAATTTCCGTAAAGCAATTGATCAGAAAAAAGTGATTTGTTAGAAAGAGAGGCACTATAACTTCTTTTTACAAGCTGATAGAGTGCTTTTATGCATAGTATTTCTGATTCATTATGAGTAATGCCCCAAAGTCGCTTGGGTGCGATTATATTTACCAAGATACCCCGGTAGATTTAAAAAATGCACCCACTATCACCCTTTCAAATGTTCAATCTGAACATCCGGCATATGCTTGTAAAACTTTGGAAGAGCTTAAAAATGCAATGCTTACTTTTAAAGGATGTGCATTAAAAGAAACAGCT
The DNA here is from genome assembly GCA_945903885.1 of Candidatus Finniella inopinata. Taxonomy (GTDB): domain Bacteria; phylum Pseudomonadota; class Alphaproteobacteria; order Paracaedibacterales; family CAITNM01; genus CAITNM01. The sequence continues at coordinate 5,147 of CAMDPB010000034.1, read as the reverse complement.
ATTAATACCGTTTTTTGTGATGGTAATCCTAGTGCAGCTGTTATGTTGGTTGGTGAAGCTCCCGGAGCAGATGAGGATGCACAAGGTCTGCCTTTTGTGGGACAAAGCGGACAGCTTCTTTGTAAGATTTTTCAAGCAATTGGCTTGCCCCGTGACAAGTTATACATTTCAAATATTTTACCGTGGAGACCACCTGGAAATCGCACGCCAACCAATGAAGAGATTGCAATTTGTCAGCCATTTATTGAGCAACATATCCATTTGGTAAAACCAAAACTATTGGTTTTTTTAGGGGGAGTTTCGGCAAAAACTCTTTTAAAAACAACTGAAGGAATTACAAAACTGCGTGGTCAATTTCACGAATACAACACGCAGCACGGTGATGTGATCCCCTGTTTCGCAACGTATCATCCGGCGTATTTAATGCGTTCACCAGGACAAAAAGCCCAGGTGTGGCATGATATGTTGAAAATAAAGCTACGGTTGGCTAATACCTAGTAATCAAGCTTGGGGTGCGAATCTTTACATAGTTTCAAAAGCAACCAGCTTAACAACAGGCATACAGGCACAGCGTATATGGCTTGCTGATAATCTGCAGCAGAATACATACGTGCGCCTGCGCTACCTAATGACCCAGTCCAGCCTCTATCTAAAATCCATCCCATTAATGGCTGAAATATAACGCCGCTCAGCATAACAATGGCATTTGTATAAGCCATGGCTGTTCCGCTTATTTGGTTTGATGTGCGTTCTTTTACAACACTAAAGCAAAGCACCTGTCCGCCAAGCCATAAACCACCTAAGAACAATGCGGCAACCGTTGGAAAGTACCCAATGCTTTGCGCGTATGATCCCACAAAAAAGCATATGGCACTGGCTATTGCCGACATTTTCATCATTTTGATATAGCTTTTTTGCTTGAATGCAAGCTTTGCAATAATTGGGCTACCAACCGCCATTCCAATAAATACCATTGTGCTTGCAAATGACGCCCATTCATTATTAACTTTTAAAGAATTCATTAAGAAGGGAACTGCCCATAACTCAGCAAATGAAGATATTGGCACATACATTAATCCACCAATGGCCGCAGCTAAAAATATTTGTTTGTCAGAAGCTAGCATGAATAAAGATTTACGTAATCCAATTGTTGGTTCAGGTGCTTTTGATTTGCTCAAAGACCCTTTATTTGGTTTATTGCGAATAAGTGTCCAGCAAAGAACTGTGACCGCAATTCCTGCATAAGCTAACCATAACGTCGCTTGTTGCCAAGTGGTATAGTTCACTAATTTTGCTAACGGCACGCCAGCAAATGTACCGCCAATTGTGCCAAGCATGTTTGTAAGCCCTGCTATAAAAGCAAATCTTCCCGCGGAAAACCAATCGCTGGCCAATTTTAGGCAAGCAATAAATGCACAAGCAGAACCTGCACCTACTAAAAACCGTGCAATTTCAGCGACTGTAATATCGGTTGTTGTGGCAAAAATCCACGTGCCAGTTGTGCACAAAATGCATGAGATCGTTATTACTAATCTGGCGCCAATTTTATCAAGCAGCATTCCACATGGAATTTGTAATGGCACATATGCCCAATAATAGAATGATGTAAGTAGACCTAATCTGGTTGCATTTATAGTAAACGTATCCATAATGCCCTGAGTCATTACGCAACCGCCTGCGCGCAATATCATTTCGTACCAATAAAAAATTGCAGCAGCTACCCATACAGCCCATGCATTAACGATTACTGGCTTGCGGTTTGTGTTCGTGGGTGATGGAACTTTGTGGTTGCTTGAATTATGCATTCCTGACTTCTTCACCTTGAATCTCCTGTGATTTTGTATATGTGTCATGAATAAAAAATACTAAAATTCTGCTGATGAGCAGACCAATTAAAACAGCTGACAAGGCGAATTTGTAGTCTTGTAGTGTGTATGCTGGGGTTCCGTCTAAATTAAAAGAGCCAGTCCAAGAATAATCAATTAAACCACCAAGTAGGGGTTGAAAAATAATCGGACAAATCATTACTAGTGCATTAATAAATCCGACTGTGGTTGCTGTATGTCTTATTGAGTTACCTTCTTTAGCTACAGCAAAATATAAAAATGAAACACCAGAAACAACTCCAGTGAAAAACAGAATTAAAAGAATTTCGTTGTAAGTAAGCTCTGGAATATACAAAACAGCTAAAAATCCCAAAAATGTAGCCGTTGAAGAAAATGACATAACCTTTTTACGGCTCTTTAACCGTTTAGAGATTGATGAGCAAATTAAGCACCCAATTGCAATGCCTAAGTAAACAACAATTGTCCCAGAAGAAGCTGTTTCATTGCTTAAACCATAACGTTGCATAAAGTAAGGAACTCCCCATAAATCAGCAAACGCAGCTAGAGGAATGTAGACCATGCAGCCATACAAACCAATCAACCAATTTTGGGGTTTGCGTGCGATGTCTTTTATTCCAACTAATAATCCAGCCTCTTCAGGTTTGTAAGATTTTGTTTGATCTGGCTTGTCCTTAATCACAAACCAACAAATAAGGCTAATGATAACTCCTACGGCAGCAGCTATTAACATTGCACCACGCCAACCAAAACTGTTTACCAAGATTGCGAATGGTTTGCTGCCAAACATGCCGCCCAAGGTTCCCATCATCATCGATGCCCCCACAATTAGTGGAAAATGCGTTGGTCTGAACCAATCTGATGCTACTTTTAAACAAGAAAGATAAGCACAAGCAGAGCCGGCACCTACAATAAATCTGCCAATATAAGCGATGGTTAAAGAAGAGCTTTGAGAAAATAAAACAGTTCCAAGTACGCAAAGGATAGTTGAAAAAGTCACAACTTTTCGGGGACCTAATTTATCAACAATTACTCCGCACGGAACTTGTAAGGGTACGTATGACCAGTAATAAAACGAAGCCAAAGATCCAACTGTGAAAGCTGTAATGTTGAACTGAGCCATTAGTTCGTTGGTTATAACAGTCGGTGAAACTCGCAGGATATATTCATAAAGATAAAAAGCCCAACCGCAGCTAAGAATTGCCCATGCCTTTAATGGAGTTTTGAACTGATTTTCCATTTCAGCAAGACCACTTATATTTTTCTTTTCAGCCACATGCAAACCTTTTTCTAAAACTCATATGCTTTATAAACCTCGGATAATAACACATTCATGCCAATATAACAAAAACACCAATTTCAAGCTGTACGTTATGTTAATGCATGGTTTTATTTTTTGTATGTTTCTTGAATAAAGAAAACAATGAACCTGCCAATCAAAAATGCAAAAAGCACAGCAGATAAGGCAAATTGATAATCCTTAAGAGCGTAGAGTGGAGCGCCATCAACGTTGAAATTACCATCCCAAGAATAGTCAATTAATTTGCCAAGCAGAGGTTGGAAAATGAAGCCGCTCGCCATAACAAGTGCATTGGTAAATCCTACAGACGTGGCGCTGTACTTGGTTGGATTGTTTTCTTGAACGGCTGGAAAATATAAAATTGAAAATCCAGCAGCAATGCCAGACAAAAACATGGCCACAAGCACCATATTAAAGGAAAAACCTGGTGCATACAGAACTGCAGAAAAACCAATAAATGTCCATGTTACCGATAGGGCCATAACTTTTCGACGGCTTTGCCAGTAATCAGATAGTTTAGAGCTTATTGAGCAACCAATCGCATATCCTACAAACACCATAATTGCTCCATAAGAAGCTTTTTCATTGGCAATTCCAAATCGTTGCATTAAGTAAGGCGTACCCCATAATTCAGCAAATACACATAATGGCAAATACATCATAAGGCCGTATAGGCCAATCAGCCAGTTTTGTGATTTTGCGGTGATAATTTTTAAACCATCTAAAAGCTCGCCTTCTGCGATTTCAGATTTTTTATGATCAGGCCTATCTTTTATGACAAACCAAGAAATTATCATCACAACAACGCCAACAATGGCTGCAATTAACATTGCATTGCGCCATCCCTGCGCATTGGAAAGTTTAGCAAACGGAAATCCTGCAGCCATACCGCCGAAAGTTCCCATCATCATCGATATGCCAGCAATAAAGGCAAATTTTGATTTATCAAACCAAACTGATGCAATTTTTAAGCAACAAATATAGGCACAAGCAGATCCAGCACCAATTAAAAATCTACCAAATTGTGCAAAGATAATAGAGTTGCTGGTTGCAAAAATAACTGCGCCAAGAATGCAAAGAAGAGCAGAAATTGACACAACCTTACGAGGTCCAAACCTATCAGTAATCACGCCGCATGGAATTTGCAAAGGCACATAAGCAAAATAATAAAAAGCAATCAATGTTCCGACTGCGCCGGCAGAAATGCCAAAACTGGTCATCAATTCATTGGTTATTACGCCGGGGGAGGCGCGTAAAATATATTCATAAAGATAGAAAGACCAACCACAGGCAAGAATAAACCAGGCGTTTGATGAAGTGGAAGTTTTCTCTTTGTTTCCATTGTTATCGTTACCGCTGTCTGCTTTATTTTTTGCTAAGGACATACTTCTCCCAAATTCTTTAATCGTTATTAACTCCCAACAGTAGCATATAATGATCAAGCTAATCAAAAATTATGTGATTTTTTGAAGAAAATTAGCTTGTTTATCTTAATAAAGTTTTTTAATTTCAAGATGCTTGATGCTCTTTAATAAATCTATAAACTTTGCTGATAATAAGTAAGAAATTTTTTCATGTTTTTTATGCAAAGTCTTCTGGAAATTTTATTTTTCTGCTCTCTTGGAGCAACCTTTGTGGTCTTGGGGTTTGGGTTGGGCACAATGTTTTCAAAGTCTTCAAACCGTTTGGCATTAAGTAATCGCCTTATGCGCTTGCGTGTTGTGCTGCAAGGCCTTAGTATAATGCTGTTTCTATTATTAATATTATTAAAGTGAAAAATATTCGAAATTTTTCGATCGTTGCTCATATCGATCACGGAAAATCTACTTTAGCTTACCGGCTTATTGAATTTTTTGGTGGCGTTGAAACCAGAGATATGAAGGAGCAAATCCTTGATTCTATGGATATCGAACGAGAACGCGGCATTACTATCAAGGCCCAAACTGTTCGTTTGAAATATAAAGCAAAAGATGGCGTGACATATAATTTGAATCTTATGGACA
>CAMDPB010000033.1 GCA_945903885.1 Candidatus Finniella inopinata | reverse complement strand
GGATGAATCGGCTTAGGATCAATATTTTAAGCAACCATTTCTGCTATATGTTCATGTAAATGGGTTGGCTTTGAACGAGTTGGCCAAGGGTCATGGAGGTCACTAAGGTAGACCTCCAGTTTTTCAATTTTTAGGCGGATTTCGTAGTCTTTTGAAAATACTAAATGCACCCAGGTGCCTTTAGACGTTCCTTTAACATCAAAATGCAGCAAATTTAAAATGCGATCATGAGAGTGCTGCCCAAACCCCTTGCGCTGCACGCTCTGCACATGGCGAAAAAGCAATCCGACATGGAAACGGTAATGCAAAGGCTCTCCTTCACGTTTATCCTCATGATTCCAGCAAAAACGATTCACCAAAAGAGTGAAACTATTTTTTTCATATACCATGGCAACCATAGGACAAAGCCCGTCACGCAGCTGTTCTGCCATATGATTAAGGTCAGAAATGTCTAGGGCACGCATTTTTATCATCTTACTTGCTGGTATCATTGGTGCTTTTCCCTTGGATTTTTACAGAATCTTTTTTAGTATAGCTTGTAACCTACTTAAAAATACAAATATTTATGGAAAAAGTTGTTCACCTAAACACTCAAAACGCTCAAGAACTTGCTGAGCAAGCATCTGAGTCATATCAAACAAGGCGAGCAACTGTTCCAGCGTTAGAGGAAATGCTATATAAGCCCATTCCAGTGCTTGATCATGGGTTTATTCGTGTGGTTGATTACATGGGGGATGACTCAGCAATAGTGCAAGCAGCCCGTGTTTCCTACGGCAAAGGCACAAAAAAAGTAAGTGAAGACCGTGGGTTGATTAATTATCTTATGCGTCATTGGCATACTACGCCTTTTGAAATGTGTGAAATCAAATTTCATGTGAAAGTTCCCATTTTTATTGCGCGTCAGTGGATTCGCCATCGCACAGCCAATGTAAACGAGTATTCAGCACGGTATTCGATTCTCGATAGAGAGTTTTACATGCCAAATATTGGAAATATGGCAGCGCAGTCCAGCATTAATCACCAAGGTCGTGGTGACGTGTTAGAGCCTGAATATGCACAAAAAGTTCTTGATCTTTTAAAACGTGATGCAATGCAGGCTTACGATACGTACGAATACCTTTTAAACGAAAAAGGTGAGGATAATCGTCCGGGGCTTGCCCGTGAGTTGGCGCGTATGAATTTGCCGGTAAATTACTATACTCAGTGGTATTGGAAAATTGACCTGCATAACCTTATGCACTTTTTAAGGCTTCGGGCTGATTCGCATGCTCAGTATGAAATTCAAGCATACGCAGATGTGATGATTGATGTTTTAAAAAAGTGGGTGCCTTTTGCTTACGATGCATTCATGGATTATCGCATGGGTGCTGCCGTTTTTTCAGCAAAAATGCTTGCGGTATTGCGCAGGCGATTAGGCGGGGAAGTGGTCACTAAAGAAAACAGCGGCCTAACGGCACGTGAATGGATTGAAATGGAAAAAACGTTAGAGGGTTAGGTCACTTTTTTAGAGGTGGTCTGTAATACTGATCATGCTTTGCCAAAAGTTGAGTAGATGTAAATATTTTTTTCGAACTGTCGTAAGTTCCAATAGCGACTATTCCTTGGTTTTCCCGAAATAGATCTGGCAAACGACCACTGTACACAACGTGTATGGTGGTTTTTTGGTCTGTTACCATAAAACTGTGTTGGCTATTTTTTGAATGTAGCGTGCCGTTGACGACCAAACCCCCAAGGCGTAATTTTTTGGGTTGATCAGCCAAAACTAAAAGTTCAGAAGGTGTTTTGAAGTAGACAATATTTTCACGCAAAGCACCCACTATAAAAAGGCAAATACCTGTTACAAGACTTAAAATTAAGACAAGACGAATACTGCGTTGCTTGGCTTTAGGGCTCATTTTTCTTTGGTTCTACAAAGGCCATAGAGAATGCCTATAAATAAAGCAAAGGTTAGCCCATAAGCAAGTGCCACAAAGGGATTAGAAAATTCCACTATGCCTCCGTTGGAATTCTTCCATGTTTACAAAAAACCTTCTTGTAAATACCGCCAAGACCCAGCTAGCAAACACAACGGTCATTAGCAACAATGGCACAAGCATTTCAGTAGCAATGGCTGGTTTCTTCGTTAAAAAGAAGGAGGATGGTTGGTGTAACGTAAACCACCAATCAACAGACCATTTGATAATAGGAACATTAATAAGCCCCACAACATTCAAAACACTAGCTGCTTTGTTCAAACCACCATCACAAAAGTTGATATAGCCTACATAAAGAAAAAACAGCACAACAACCGATGTTAACCTAGCATCCCAGACCCACCACGTGCCCCAAGCAGGCTTACCCCATATGGCGCCAGTTAGCATGCATATGATGGTCAAAACGCACCCAGGCAACGCTAGGCTTTGGGCGCATAAACTGTAAAAGGATGATCGAAGTACTAAGCTTGCAAAACTACAGAGCCCCATAACTGTATATATTCCAACCGCAAACCAGGCGGCAGGAACGTGTATGTACAAAATACGAACCAAATCACCATGCAAATAATCAGGTGGTGAAATGTAGAGAGCATAAAACAAAGCAATGGGTGCTGAAATTAAAAAGCACCACAATGATATTGGTTTAATGGTGCTGAACAAGCGTTTTAATTTAGCAGGATTTAAGGCAATCATTTCTATGATTGTTTTTCCGTCATAGAAAGGGTGATTGGCTTTTCTATAATGTTTGACTTGGTGCGAATGCCAACGCCTAGAAATATACCAAATCCAATTAAGGCTAAGGCAAGCGCTAAAATTATTGTATTTTTCATGTGATATATCCTTATTGATGGTTAGGTGCAGCCGCACGCACCCGGTTTAAATCTGATAATGTATCGACTGATACGGGGGCTGAGTCAACCACAGCAACATCAACGCGAAAGCCGTGTTGTAAAAAGCGGAGCTGTTCTAAGCGTTCTGTTTGTTCTAAATAACATGGGGGGTAATTAACGTAAGCTTCTAGTACTTTAGGGCGATACGCGTAAATACCAATGTGGTGGTAGTAAACCAAAGCATTAACAGGAACTGCAGCTCGTGAAAAATAGATTGCCCTTGCGATGTTATTTTTGGGTTGGTCCATAACAATTTTAACTACATTTGGGTTTGTGATTTCTTCGGTGTCAGTAATTGCAACACCTAGGGTTACTAAGTCAACATCTGGGTTTTGGAAGGGTTTTAAAATTTCTTGAAGCAAACTTGGGTTTAATAGTGGTAAATCACCTTGCAGTCCAATGATGACATCAACAGCTGGTTTACCCATAGCAAGGTATGCAGCCCATACTCTATCAGTTCCAGAAGGCAGGGCAGGGTCGGTTATAATTGCACGACCACCGGCTTTTTCAACAACGTTAGCTATTTCAGGTCCACATGTTGCAACAACAACGTCACCAACTGCGCTTTGTTTTGCTTGGTTTAAAACCCATTCAATCATGGGTTTTCCGAAAATATCTGCCAAGGCCTTTTGTGGTAAGCGAGTGGATTCTAGGCGGGCTGGGATTACAACCAGGGTCTTCATGTGGCCTCTTGTCAAAGGTGATACCATAGAATTGGCGCGTCCTAGAGGATTCGAACCTCTGACCTACGGCTTAGAAGGCCGCCGCTCTATCCAGCTGAGCTAAGGACGCACTGTGTTAAAGTACTTAAATTTGACAAAATATTCAAGAGAATCACGCTGAAAATCCAAATAACTCTTTGAATCCATCAATAATGAGGTTACGTGAATTGCGATCTAGTTCTCTACCATCATGCTTAGCAAATGGAAAGAAAACTTTTTTACCAGTCGCCGACACTAAAATAGCAAGTTTATGGCTGCCGCGTCCTTCTCTGTATTCTGCAGAGCCACTCTGTTTGGTTACAAGTCTTTTAAGAAAGGCAGCAACGTCTGAAGAATTTACTAACCCAGTAACCGTATTGAAAATTGTGCTGATGAAACCGATATCTCTAGCATTTAACCACGTTGTCGGCTGCAATGCTTCTATTTGCTCCATTAGAGATGGTGGGGCTTCTGTTTGTATTTTTTTCATTAGTGATGGAAGCGCTTCTGTAGCTTCTGTAGCTTCTGTAGCTGCTGTACTTCCTGTGGATAGTGAAGCTGTAGAGGAAGGAGCAGTAATAGCAGTAGATTCTGGTTTTCTTTCGACTGATGTAACTACAGTAATACCTGTTAGGGGGGATTCAGCGGTCTCAAAAACACTAGAACTTGTTGCATCTAAGAAACTTGAATCATCTTCAGCAGCTGCTGCAGCTGCGGAAACACCAGAGAAAGCAGCAGAAGCAGCTGCTGGCCTTTTTTTCTTGGGTTTCCCTTTTTTACTTTTCGTGCTGGCATTCGTCTGAGATGCTGGACGAGGTGCAGAAGCCGCAGCAAAAGTTGTGCGTGCAGCTACGACCTCCTCCTCAACCAATCCATTTAGCTGTAATTCATCAATTAAATCACCTAGGGCAAGTATATCTCTATCTCTAAACCGACTTGAGTACCCCAGACAGATATTACCACAGGCTGTAACCATAGCAGCTCTCTTGTCAGCTTTACTTTTCGTAAAGTAATCAATTTTATTTTTTTTTACCTTTTCTGGAACAATATCGCTAATCCTCAATTGAGATAAAATTGCATCGATTTTTTTATCAACATATTTTTCCTTAATTTTATACCCATAGTCATATAATGCTTCCTCAGAATTTGGAAATAAACTATTGCTATAAGCAATAAGCTTGTGCACAGTACCTGGCACTGATTTGAGTATATTTTCTTCTGCATATTCTGCTATTTGAGGTAAAAGACACAAAGATCTGAACATTTCCACCAAAGGATTTTCCATTTCAGCAGTATCTAGATCACTTAAGAGTGACTGTTGGGATATCCCTGTTGAAAGAAGTTGTCTAGATATTTTGTGCATTTCTCTTAGCTCATCTAGTGTACGAATAAGTACGTTAATGTCAGTCAAAGGAGCAGTTAATCCTTCAATCCACTTAGTTGTATCGCGAACGGGTACAGACCCTATTTCAGGAGGGAAATCTGAAGCCAGTGTGTGCACATGTTTTAGGATACGTAAAACTTCCGAACGTAAATCATTAATTTCTTGAGGAAATCCAGCGCTGCATGCATTTTTTATCCATGCCTGTGCTTGATTGATTTCACGAACACTCATATCAAGCCTACGAAAATCAGCACATTCCAATTTAAAAAAGCAAAACGCAAGGAAAAAATAATTTTTAAAATGCATAAAAATAAATATTGAAATTATAATATTCATATACAGCTTTATGTATTAAATTTCAATAAATAAATGTATTTATTAAGCACCGTAACTTTTAGCTAATAATTCATTGGGTGCATAGTAGAATAGGCAGTTTGACTTGCATCTGATTGCAAATTCATGCCCTGCGGGATATGTTTTGCAGCCAAAGGGCATATAGGGGCATTTATACACAAAACACAAATCGCAAATGGTCCATGCATCTGCCACGTGGGCAAAGTCTTCGCTTTTGACTTCATCACACCCACCTAAGGGTGTTGCATCTATTAGATCAAAAAGGGTAGGGAAGCTATCGCATAAATTAAAGCATTGGCGGCATCCGTGGCAAATATCAAAAACCCGACGTAACTCTTTATCTAGCGCCAATTCATCGCAGAAGGCGTCACTTTCCCAATCAGTAATGTGACTGATGGTGCTTGTAAACTGCCTTCAGCCATGAAAAATTATGCTACGCCTTGTTGTTTAGCCTTTGCAACCGACACCATAGCTGGTCTTAGAAGACGGTCTTGAATTTTGTAACCATCTTGCATGACTTGCACAACAGTACCTGGAGTATGCTCATCAGTTTCAAGTTCAAATACCGCTTGATGGAAATGAGGATCAAATTGTTGACCAGTAGCATCAATACGCTGAACGCCATGTCGGCCCAGAATGCCTTCTAAGTCTTTTAAAATAAGATCAACCCCTGAAAATAAAGCTTCGGCATGGTCAGCAGCATTTTCTGATTTGTTTTCCAAAGCACGACGAAGGTTATCTGCTACACCAATCATATCACGCGCCATATTGGAAACGCCAAATTTCAAAGCATCTTCTTTGTCTTTTTGACCACGTTTGCGTGTATTCTCATTTTCAGCTAATGCTCGAAGCAGTTGGTCTTTTAATTCTAGAATTGCGCGTTCGCTCTCAGACAACACTTCAGTTTCTGTAGTGACTGATTCTATTGTTTCTTCTGGGGTTTGCACGTCCTGTGTATCCATATTTCACCTTAACTTAATAAACGACTAACTAATTTTGCTGTGTAGTCTACCAGGGGAATGATTTTTCCGTAATTCATTCTGGCTGGCCCTACCACACCAATAGCACCAACGACTTGGCGTTGAGCATTTGTATAGGGCGATACTACCATGGAGCAGCCTGACAGAGAAAACAAATTATTCTCAGCACCTATAAAAATTTGCACGCCTTCTGCATCAATTGATGCATTTAGCAGCTTATGCAAACTTTCTTGGGTATCCATTACATCAAAAAGTCCACGGATTTTTTCCAGGTCGTTCATTTCCTGAACATTTTGCAATAAGTTGTTTTGGCCTTTGATGATAAGAGATCCATTATCTTTATCTCCGCTCCACACACCAATTCCTGCTTCAATTACGCGCTGCGTCAACTGATCTAGTTCATGTTTATTTTGACTCATTTGAGAATGAATACGCTGAAAAACTTCTTGTAAAGTGGCTCCATAAAAATGAGCATTAATGTAATTAGATGCCTGGTTTAACATAGACGGGGTAATGCCATCAGGTAGTTCTATTAGGCGATTTTCAACCATTCCATCTTGGCTAATAAGAACAACTAATGAACGTTGATTGCCCAAATGCACAAATTCAATGTGTCGAAGGGCTGCTTGCGATTTTGGTGCCATAACAAGCCCTGCGCACTTTGATAATCCTGACAACATACCAGTTGCCTGTTTTAAAATGTCTTCAACACTTTTACCTGCTGATTTGCAGTGATCTTCTATTTTTAATCGGTCTGATTCTGTTATATCACCAACCTCTAAAACGCCGTGAACAAAAAGCTTTAATCCCTCTGCTGTGGGAAGGCGACCGGCTGACGTATGAGGAGCATACAATAAACCTGCCTCTTCTAAATCTGCCATAACGTTGCGAATAGTAGCAGGTGATAAGGGAGTTTTTATGCGACGTGATAAAGTTCTAGATCCAACTGGTTCTCCCGTTTCAACATATGTGTCAACAAGTTCACGGAAAATTTCTAAAGATCGCAGGCTTAGATCAGCTACAGACATACTTTGTTAATAATTTACGATATAGAATAGAAAGTACCACAAAGGACAGTAAAAACCAATTTTGTATGCATATTATCAATAGCTACCTTATAAGTATCACGCTTTTGTGCATAAGCTACTGCACGCTAAGTGCGGATGCACATGCAGCAAAAGCTGAGGTGGCAATAGCTAAAAAGAAAAATAGCAAAAAAAAATCCTCAGATGGAAGCTATTTAGAAAAAATTCAACGTAGATATATTTCTCGTCTACCATACTTGATGATTCCAGTCATGATCGTACCAGTTATAAAAAGGGGAGATTTGGCTGGACACCTTACTATTATGGTTGAGCTTAAAGGCACAGGGACTGAAAGCTATCGAAAACTTCAAATAGATTCAGTATTGCTTAGAGATGAAATATTTTGCGATCTATATTTTGCTATGTCACGTTTATGGTTGGGACCTGAAACTCCATCAGCAAACATTATAGAAAATCGGATAAAAAAAAGAATTAACGCATTTTATAAAAAAGAGCTAGTTGAGAACGTAAGGTTGCACACTATGCAATTGTCGTTGATTCACCATTCTTAGACCTTTATGCTTTCCGTATGAAAAAGAATTTTTGGCTTATGGTTACTCTTGTGTTGGCGGCATGTGAGGTTACCTATAAAAATGATGAGCATATGGAAAATAGATTCTTCAAAATTTTAAGCCCTACTCAATGGCAGGAATTTCAAAAAGAAAGAGTATTCTTAGGTTCTGATCTTGATCAACAAGACGGCTTTATTCATTTAAGCCTTCAAAGCCAATGGCAACGAATTTGGCAAAAATTCTTTAATTCTGGTGAGTGTTATTTATTAGAAATTGATGGATTTAGTTTAAACCCAGAAGCCTTGAAAATTGAAGCGAATCGCCCAGGTGGTGAGGAATACCCCCATTATTATGGAAACATATTGTTGAGTTCTGTCATTGCGCACCAACACATTACGAAGTAATTCAATCAAATCCTTGAAATATTTACAGAAGCTACTATATTTAAACTGATGCTTGCATCTATAGCGATAAACGGTTTATGGAATAGGCGTAGTGGACCCGGGGGCGGTACCCGGCGCCTCCACCATTTTTATGGGGGCGACATAGGATCGACACGCGTGGTAAAGATAGGTCTTTCGCTCGGCATGGTACCGTCGTTATCGGACTAAAAATTACAAGTGGCAGATTGAATCGCACTCGTAGAGAGAAAAAAGTAGTTGGTGCTAACAACAACCGTTTTGGTTTTGTTACTCCAGTTGCTGCAAACATGGACCGTAAGGTTTGTGCTGCTGTTGCTGCCTAAACAAACTCTGTT
>CAMDPB010000032.1 GCA_945903885.1 Candidatus Finniella inopinata | reverse complement strand
GTTTCATTTCGAAGTCTTAGTTCGGAAATATAATCCTCCGCAAGTCTTTCTTGAATCTGTCTTGCTGTTTTTGGACCATCTTTGAAAAAGTCACCAAATCCAACATACATTCTTAAGTTATCAACTCCATACCCAACCATATAAACATTTTGACCACGATCAGAACCCGTTGGATTTAGACCTGTATACTTTGGGTGGCCCCTTAGGTATACATAGTCACCTGTCTCGACCGTTCTTTTATCTTCAACTTTCTCGAAATGTAAAAATTGGAATGCGCTTACACGCGCCATTTGACCTAGTAAAGACATATGCTGCTGTAAAAAGGCTTCACTATTGTAAACATTTTTTTTAGCAGGCTCTATAAAACAATTAGTTAAAGCCATTTTTGCTATAAGCGCGGCATTTGTACACTCGGCGAAAATTGTACCTTCAGTTGCCGTTCTGATATCGTTTAGTGCATCATCTATAGAACAGTCTATTTTTGGCACAAGAAAATCGCCATAATCAGTATGAATAAGGTCCCAATTCCCTGGAATTTCAAGATCAAAAGCGCCAGTTGAAAAAGTTCCTGCCCTATTTAGGTGATGGTAAATTTCCAAAAGGGTATTGGCTGCGTTTCTGCGAATGTCTCGCTCTTTTGAGGTTTGTGGTGATAAAAGCAACCCGTAATCCCAAAGATTCTACGGTAGGAATTTCAGAAGGTGTTCCTGTTGCTGCCATCACTTTTATTAAGAATGAAAGAATTATAATATTTATTTTTGATATTATTAACCTTTTTATTAACCATATTGATTTATTTATAGCATATAAATATTTTTTTCAAGAAAATAGATACTATTTACAACCAAAAATAGTTTTTTTAAGTTCGTGGACTTACAATCCACCTCTTGCGTGCGGTTTTTTTTCAAGAAGAGTGCATAATTTATTACGTACAAAGTAGCGAATTTCTTTTAAAATTGGGGCGTTTAGCAATTTTCTTTCAAAAACAGTAAGGTGCTTTCTTAAATAAGCAGTAAGCGTTATCGATTTACGATCAACTTTTCTGTGGTGCCAATTCAGAAATTTTGCCATTTCAGCATGCTCTAAAGTCTTAACGTTCTTAGGATTATTATAGTATGTAATGTTAAGCAGAGCTAAATCATGCAGATGATGACCCGGCCCGTTGTTTTCTCCAGTTAAAAACTCTTTGTTTGCACATAAATTAAACCATTTTTGAATAAATTCAACACCAGACGGAGTATTTTTCACCACAATAAAGCCCGCCCAAAGCATTTTTAACTGTTTAGCTTTGCTAACTTCTATACCATTTTTTTCCAGTATTTGAGCCTTTGTTATGTTTCCAAAGCTAGTATCATTAGGACCAGATTCTCCGATAATAACATCGTGTTGTTTAGCCAACTCAAAAACATGATCCAGCTCTCCACAAAAGCAGTATCCAGAATCAGTGTAGATGACTACCGCATTGGGCGGAGCATATTTTAAAGTATTTAAAATAATCCATGGTTTCCAAAGCCAATAACCTCCACCAGTTTTTTCATCCATAATTGAGGCATGTTCTTTTAAAAAATCAGATTCAAGCATGTTCCTTCTATAATTTATAAAATGATCAATTCCCTTGTTAATTGCAGAATGCACTAAGAAATTTTGATTTTGATAGTAAATCTCATCACCATCTGCGTACGATACCAGATAAACAGGCGCTTTGAATTGTTTGTTTTTTAGACTCGTGTAAGGCTTATCTAGAATAGGCTCAAGCGATATGTCTTGAAAAATCACCACAACAGCCATCACGTATAAAATACCCAATGCGCCAGCATATATAACTAGTTTTAAAAATTTTTTTAACATTGAACTAGCCACTATCTCCTTGCACTACCACTTCATCAGAATGAGCAAAATTCAACACTTGCCTGGCTTTTTCTTCCAATAAATCCAAATCCAAACTGTCAGGACGAAGCAGATAAGCTTCTCTTTCAAGATTTTCTTTTTCTTGAGTTAAGGAATTTAAAACCACCTCTTCTTCTTTAAGTTTTTTATCCAAGCGAATCCAGGCAAGAACACCGCGCTGCCCCTGAAAAATATGATACGTGAAGTATACCATCATGGCCACGATCACTACTGGAAACACAATATGTCGAAGTTTACCGCTCATTATTTAGCACCGCTCATAATCAATTCGCTAAAGTTACAAGAAGAATTGAGCTTTTGAACCCAATTCTTCTTCAATACGTAATAATTGATTATATTTAGCCAATCGATCAGTTCTAGACAAGGATCCCGTTTTAATCTGCCCAGCATTTGTTGCAACTGCGATATCTGCAATTGTTGTATCATCTGTCTCACCAGAACGATGAGATAAAACAACTCCATAAGAGGATAATTGCGCCAATCCAATAGTGCCAAGGGTTTCAGTCAATGTTCCAACTTGATTAGGCTTAATCAAAATTGCGTTAGCAGCCCCTCTTTGAATGCCATCAGCTAAACGCATAACATTGGTTACAAACAAATCGTCTCCAACTATTTGCGTGCCTGCCAGCTCAGCGGTGACCATTTCCCATGCTTCCCAATCATCTTCAGAAAATCCATCTTCAATAGAATAAATCGGATAGTTTTCACATAAATTCTGGTAAAACTGCACAAGCTCAGCTGCTTTAAATCGTTTGCCTTCCCCTTTAAATACATATTCACCATTTTCATACAGCTCTGTTGCAGCTACGTCTAACGCAAGCATCACCTGTTCCCCAGGTTTATAACCAGCTGCTTCAATGGCTCTTATAATAAGGTCAAGCGCCTCTTTCGTATTTTTTAGGTTAGGCGCAAAACCACCCTCATCACCCACTGCCGTAATATGGCCTTCCTTTTTCAAAATTGCCTTTAGGTGATGAAAAATCTCTGCGCCCATCCGTAAGCCTTCGCTAAAAGTTGGAGCACCATAAGGTACAATCATAAATTCTTGAATATCAAGTGGATTGTCCGCATGAGCCCCACCATTAATAATGTTCATTAACGGCATAGGCATGCGAAATGCTTGTAATCCTCCAAGGTAGCGATATAAGGGTTGACCGTAATGATCAGCAGCGGCTTTTGCACAGGCTAAGCTAACCCCAAGAATTGCATTTGCTCCAAGTACACTTTTATTTTCTGTACCATCTAATCCCACTAATGTGGTATCCACCAATTCCTGTTCTGTCGCATCAAGACCCACTACAGCATCAGAAATAGTTGTATTTACCGTTTCAACAGCCCGTAATACTCCCTTACCCAAGTAACGTAATGGATCATTATCTCTAATTTCCACAGCTTCAAAGCTGCCAGTGGATGCACCACTTGGAACGGCAGCACGACCAAAGGCCCCGCTTTCCAAAATTACATCGACTTCAACTGTGGGGTTACCTCTAGAATCTAAGATTTCTCGCGCCTTAATATCAGCAATAAAAGTCATAAACTTCACTTTTTAAAAATTTTGTATAGTATGCCGGGTTTGAAAGGAGCAAACAATCATTGAAATTTTCTGGATTAATTTCCACTAATAGGCTACTGAAAATACAATGTTAAAAAAGATTTGTTATGTTCAGTTTTAGTGATCGCGGTCAATATTTAAGTATTGTAGGATGCCTTAGTTTTGCTTCTGGTTTGTGCTTTGTTCTATCTGGAAGCACACTAATTGTATTTCTAAACGACCAAAAACTTACTCTTGCACATACTGGATTGTTTCTTATCGCCTTAATACCCCATGTGTTT
Organism: Candidatus Finniella inopinata; assembly: GCA_945903885.1. Classification (GTDB taxonomy): domain Bacteria; phylum Pseudomonadota; class Alphaproteobacteria; order Paracaedibacterales; family CAITNM01; genus CAITNM01. Next base: position 4,921 of record CAMDPB010000032.1, on the reverse strand, counting down.
AAATGGGCCGCAGTTCCATTTATGGAAAAAATAAATCACCCTGATTACCGACGCAGATTATTACAAATAGGACTCATTTTAAAAAGCATAACCTTATTTGGATTTGCTTTTTCTCCAAAACTTCCTTGGGCTTGGTTTGGGTTATTGTTAATCCTTCACCTTGTAAGTGCTGCCTATGAATGCATATTATATGTTTCACAGGTTGTCGGCCTTAATCGCAATAATTGGGGCTTTGGAGAAGCTGCTGGAGTTACCGGATATCGTTGTGGAATTTTAGCAGGTGGAGCTGGTGCATTATCGCTTTCGATGATTTGTTCATGGAAAGAAGTTTATATTGTATTTGCAATTGTAATGCTTACACCCCTAATTCCACTTTACTTTACCAAAGTTGCATTCTCACCAAAAGAACGCCCCCTCGTTCTGGGCTACGCCCATTATTTAAAGCTTGCTTGGATCAGTTTAAAAGAAACCCAGTCAATTTGGTGGCTTTGTGGCATGATGTTTTTCTATCGCGCCCAAGACGCAATTCAAGGTCAATATACCACCATCTACTTTCTTGATTTAGGCTATGATCGCGGATTAATCTCTTTCGCCTATAAAACCTTTGGTATGGGGATGGCAACCCTAGGTGGGTTTTTGGCAGCGCTAATGATTCGCCGCAAGGGCCTTCACCTACCTTTGTGGATTGGTTTGATCACCCATGCATTATCAACAGTATTTTTATTAACCCTAGGCGCGTTTGAAACCTCAGCCGCTGGCCTGTACACCACTGCTATTTTTTATGAATTCACCAAAGGGTTATCTATAACCCCCATTCTTTCACTACAAATTATGAGCTGCACCCAAAACTACACCATGATGCAACTTGCCGCTTTATCATCCGTCGTTGTGCTATCAACCATTATGTTCGGATCATGCGGAGGCCAACTGATTGAGCCATTAGGCTGGATGAATTTCTGGATGCTAACAATTTTAGCAAATATTCCAGCTTTGTTGTTGATGTTAAGGGCGCCAAAGCATTTATAGAATATTTTTACGCACCGAAATCAGATTAAACATAATTTAACCTTTGTGAGTCAATAATAAAAAAATAAAAATTTAATTTGTTTTGTTGTGCCTATTTTTCAAAGACTTATACGTTTTATGTCGGTAGCTTTTGTAAGTCTACACGGCAGCACAGCGTTTGTTGATTCAATACAAGAGGATGTTGCATCAGGCACCTCATTTGCAGCAAGTCGATTGCATCTCGGGCAAGATGAGGGGGTTGAACCTCTGCGTCTTCAAATTCATTTAGGTGAAAAAGACGATCTTATTTACCCTAACCTTCTGTGGCATTATCGTATGGGTGTGCGGCATTTTGAAATTGCTAGCTACGGCTTGACTGCAAGTCAATCAAAAAAAATCACTATGTTCTTTGATCGCGTGAAAGATATTTGCACCCTAAATTTAATTGAAGCGCTTGTGCCGTCATCTTGTTCGCTTAGTAGCATGTCTGAAGCTTCAACGACGTCTCCCGCTTTAAATTGGGTTCTTCAACTGACTGATAGGCAGTTTTTGTGCTTATATCAGCCACTATCCGAAATTTTAGTTGGGGTATCAAATTCAACATTGGTAGTGCCTTCGTGCATTTATAATGGTTTTGATCCTGGTGCTCCAGTATGTTTTTGGCCCCAAACCGATGAGCAATTGATTTATAGAACAGAGATTAATTACAGGAAGCCTGTTAGCTTATATAACAATATTCGTCCAAGTGTAGCAATGTTATCGAATGCTGCCTATATAGCAGATTTTGCAACAATGGAAGCAGCAGTACCATTTACGTCTGATATGGTGCTGGATCAATTGCCGTTTAATCATGTTATTCAAAATTCAGTTCGGCATGCCTGTCTACGAGGACAAGATTACTGGGGTGATGGAAGTCCTGTGTCTCCTATAATACAAAATTCACTAGAAGAAAGATTATGTGCTTTCGTAAAAGAATTTGGACCTAATTTAACTATTCGATTTGGAAAACACTATATCTATGTACCAGTACCAAAATCAGGATGTTCTACAGTATTCACAGCACAAGGTAGCTATGAGCTGAATAGAAAAATAGATTTTGCAGCTTACAAAGATTTTAGTAAATTTCCTGCTGAAATTGAGGAACGGTATCAATATTTATTGAGTGATAAATTTTATAAATTTACTTGTGTTCGAGACCCGTATAAAAGAATTTTATCTGCTTTTTTAGATAAAATTGTCTATACCGAAAACGATGAATTCAGATTTCTATTTGGCGTAAGTAAAAGTATTTCTTTTGTTGATTTTTTGAAAATATTGAAAAACACACCAATTAAAGAGACTAACGAACACTTTAAACCTCAATGGTGTTTAGCTATGTATGACATTATTCATTATGATACAATTGTCCACTTGGAAAAATTTGATCAAGAGTTTCAAGAAGTGATGAACCACCTTAACATTCCTGGAAAACCAAGAGATTATAGAAACGAAGCGCATACAACAAACTCATCTTCTGAACTCTTTAGGTACACTCAAGAATGCGCTGAGTTGGTTCTGGAGCTCTTCAGACTGGATTTCGAGTATTTTGGCTACAACAAAACCCCATCTTTTTCATTGACCACTACAAGCTGATACTCTTTTTTGATTTGGCAACATCTAATATTTTCTAGAGCTTTAACTAAAGATAGTATGATTGATGACTAACGTTTTGTTAACCCTGAAGGTTTGATTATTACGATCACCGATTTCCCAGTCAATGAGTCTTTGTCGATTACGGTCATAGGCTTTTTTAAAAAGTACCAGAATTCATCAACTTCCATCACAATGACTTCATCTTCGCTAGATGGCTCAATTTTATGGCAAAGTGACGTCCCTAGAGTTCTGATCCATTTCATAACACCCGCTGTGCTGACGCCAAGTAATTGACCATTACGATTCATGGAAAGACCACTGGGGTATAGCATTAAGGCTTTTAGTTTTTCTTTGGATGAAAAGCCTCTTAGGCTGTTTCGGTAAAATTACGACAGCAAGCCTTACATTTGTAGGGCTTCAACCCTCTTACTTGACCTTTCTTAAATGAATCAGGATTTTGGCAGAATTTGCATCGGGGGCATATATGGGCAATCCCTAGTGTCATTTTATTGCACACCACAACATAAACTATCTTTAGTTAAAACTCTCCTAATTTGGTATCTCCAATTCTTTTATGACCAATAATCCGACTTGATTCCATGATCCCATCCTGTGTAACTGCACTAAGTGCCATATTCTTCTTTCAAAAAAGGATTTGTATCCCTATGCAATTGACAATCTATATAGCTAGCCATGATGTAGCACTTTCTGTATTACGAAACTCCAAGATGTTATTGCCTTCTAGCATTTACACTTCAGTCATACCCAAGATTATAGCTTACTAAACTCTTTACGGCCTTAGCGATAAAATATCCAGAGTCGTTTTATTGACAGGCATGTTGCCAAATTTGCCTATATTATTCCAGGTATTCATTCTATGCAGCTGCACTAAAATTCCACTGCTTTCACTTAAAAAGAGGATTTTTGTATCCCTAGGTAATTGACAATCTATGTAGCTAGCCATGAAACTGCATCCTGTCCAAGATATGTGTGCCGATGGATGTGGTGTTATTTTTTTTGCCTCTTCTGAAAGAAGATATAGACTATCAACTCGGTCTAAATAAGCTGACGTCAATTCTGAATGAGGAGCTGCTGCTATTGTCGTGTGATCAATGTAACCCTCCCCAGCCTGCAGTATAAAATAATGATAATCGTCAATTAATGATGTTAAATTTCTTTTTAATTCGACACCAAGATCGCAATAAAAGCCCCCATACTCATCTACTATGTTCATTCTCAAAACATCATTTGCATTTGTATAACGATTATCTGCTAAAATGGCATCAAAAACATGTTTTCCTCTCATTTTAGGCTCAATATCTGCAAGAGTTTTTATTTCAATACCAACGTCTGCGGAAAGAAGCTTTGTTATAGTCTTTGGGATAAGATTTGGATCTTGGCACCAAAAATAATGTTTCCACCCTTTATGAATTCTGACGCCTTGTATATAATAATCCAGTTTATCATCAGGTGCTTCAGAAGGATTTGCTAAGTTAGTCAACCAACATCTATGAGTAGTATGAGGTATAACGTTTACAGGTGTTCTCACAAGAGCTTGATACGTAGCGATAGAAGTTGCCGTTAAATCTCGTCTTTTCTGTGCTATGTATTCCTTTTCTTTTCCAAATAAAATTTTAGACATTTTGTGAGTATGAACAGCATCCCAACGTGCTCCTTCATAAGTATAACCTTTATCTGGAGATGCTAGATATTGAACGCCAAACCATTCATTGTCTGAGACAGGACTAGAAGATGTCGATTGCTGACCAAGACCAACTCTAGGCCCACCCCAAGAATGCATTTGATTAACATCAACAAAAAGCTTGGAAAATGGAATAGGCATAAATTTATCTTCTTCATTGATATGAATATCGAACATAGCGGTCAAGATCCCATATGCACACCATGGAACCAATGGATTATCATGGCCTATTGATCTGCTTTCAACAGGAAATCTGTCAATATTATCAAAGAATTCCAATGTCTTGTTAAAAACTTGGTGTCCAGGCCTTGCACCAAACGAGGTGCCAGATAGTAAAAAAAGTTCTCGCATCATAAAAATATTAAATTTTTGGCATAAGAAAAGTGGCGACATTTTAAATTCCACGCCAAAGTCAGCATATATACCACCAAAAAGGTTGACAATGTTAGCTCGTGCTACATCTGAACAAGCTGTATACCTGGAGTTATCAAATAGTCTTGAGAATAAATCCTTTCCTCTGAATTCTGCCCATATTTCATCTAAAGATCTAATAGTAATATCATCAACAATTTCAGGGTGCTC
>CAMDPB010000031.1 GCA_945903885.1 Candidatus Finniella inopinata | reverse complement strand
AACCGTACTTGGAGAAATTATCACCAAAGGTTCTGTGGTTGTTTTTGAGAGCACAGTTTATCCAGGCGTTACTGAAGATTTTTGTGGACCAATTTTAGAAAAAATCTCTGGGCTTAAGGCTGGAGTTGATTTTTACCTGGGCTATTCACCTGAGCGTATCAACCCCGGTGATAAGGTTCATACCGTTGAAAAAATCACTAAAGTTGTTGCGGCCCAAACACCAGATATTGCGCAAAAAATTGCACAGATTTATGGAAAAATGAATAACAACAATATTTTCATAGCTAAAACTATTAAAGCTGCAGAAGCCGCTAAGGTTATTGAAAACACTCAGCGTGATATCAACATTGCCTTCATGAATGAAATTTCACTAATTTTTTCAAAGATGAACATTTCTATATATGACGTGTTGGATGCAGCATCTACCAAATGGAATTTCTTAAAGTTCTCACCAGGCCTTGTAGGCGGACATTGTATCGGTGTTGACCCTTATTACCTAGCGCAAGCATCTAAGTCTCTAGGGCACGACCCACAAATGATTCTTGCAGGTCGTTCAATTAATGAATCAATGCCAAATGAATTGGCTGATCTAATGACCCAAAGGGCAGGGCGCCCATTACGATTGTTGGTATTAGGCTTAACCTTTAAAGAAAATGTTCCTGATTTGCGTAATACTAAAGTAGTTGATTTGGTTGAGGCGTTGAAAAAGCGGGGACATCAGGTTGATGTGCACGATGCCTGTGCTGACCCTAAAGAAGCAAGTCAGTTCTTCAATTACAGTCTTGTGCCTGTTTTAACAGTAGATAACCATTATGATGGTGTTGTGGGGGCTGTGCCTCATGATTTATATTGTCAGTTCACCAGCGCTGATTTTGGGCGGTTCTTAAGTCCCCAAGGCTGGGTGTTTGATCTAAAAGCAATTTGGCGTAAATCTCCGCCAGCAGGATTTAATTACTGGACATTGTAATTATATTGCCATTAACTATCGATTGATCTACATTGAAATACTATTTTTGATAGACATTCAAATGATTAGATTGTTTTTTTCAGTTTTTATAGCTAGCTGAATTTGTGCGAGCACTAATGCACTGAATGGTTCGCTTGCTATTGTTCCTTATGTCGCAAGAACATCTCAAAAACAATACGATCCATACGCTGATATGCGCTTATCTCAATATCCAGGTCATCCCAATCCTCCTATATATGAAATAATATTTCCAAACGGGCAGAAATTGTTGATTCTGGGAACCACACACACTGTTCCGCTAGGCTGTATGCTACCTTACAGATTAGCGCACGAACTTATTGAAGCGTCAGATTTTACTATAGATGAAATTAATGGAGAACTTTTACCGCGTAAAAAAAACAAGACAAATTTTTTCTCACTTTTATTTCTAAATTTTCTATTTCAAAAATGTTGGGATTGGGCATCAAATTTTGTGTTCTCACAGCCTGAAGATACACCCTATATGACACTGGATCGAATACAAAAAGTAAAAAATTCTTGTTTTAATAGCTACAAACATTTCATGACACCAGCAAGAATCGATGAGGAATTATCTAATATTTTTGACCCGCAAGGCCATTGGTATGAAAATGCTGGCATAATAGCGGATGAAGATGCAGAAGTTGATTTTTCCCTTTCTCGACATTTTAATGAAATGTATCCAAAAAATCTAAAAATAAAAGGAAAAGTTATAACGGTACCAACGGAAAATGGTAAAGAACTGCATCCTGCAGCACTCCAAGAAATTTACAACTTATGCACCCACACTTCTTTATATGCAAAACCACCATGCGGTGGAATGGATGATCATTTGCTAAAGATGGCACATATTCGACAAAAAAAATGCTTTTCCCTAGAAAGTCGAAAGGGTCGTTCCACCACTGCAAGAAACAACATTTCTAAAAAAATCGATGAACAATGTTCTGTTTGGTTTGGACATGTGTATTTTTACAAAAAAGAATTTGTAGAAAAATTAGAGGAAGGAAGCGCAAGAATTTCTAGGGATTTTATAGAAAAAATCATTGGTAAAAATGATGAATTTTTTCAATCTACCCATTGGTTAGAATACAAAAAAGAGTGCGACCGTGAGGTTGAAAAAGCAACAAGCACTCAAACCATTGCTGTCATGCTCCAAGATTTTTATTCAAAAACACTTCTCATTGATAATGATCCATCTGTACTTGCAAGAAACACACTTTGGGTTGAAAGGCTTGTTAAACTAAATGAGAAAAGCTTTAACCGTGCTTTTGCGCATGTTGGCAATGGTCACCTACACGACCTTTTTAAAAAACTTAAGCAGTCTGACTTTAATGTAAGCGAAAGAGTTTCCTTGGCCAAATTAGATGAAATACTATTAGAAGAGGACTGTGTGGTCGCAGAACATGTAGCACGTAAGACTGCAATGCAAGCTGCTTTTGGGATCTAGCCCAAATAAGATACTAGCGCTTCTGCCAATTCTGGGCTTTCCCAGTCAGTTGCACCTAAGAATCTTCCCAACAACATACCATCTGATGAAATAAGGATCGTTGCAGGTATACCGCTAACATTAAAAAGCGATGCCAATTTGTTATGAAAATCAGTGCAAACATTAAGATCTCTTATACTGTTTATGCTGTAAAAATCCCAAATTTTGTCTGCTGCACCTGCATCACTGTCTTTTAGCTCTGATGTGATAGAGTAAACATCCATTACATCTTGTGAGCTCACAAACGCTGAAAAATGCGGCAGCTCACGCTTACATGGGCCACACCACGTAGCCCAAAAGTGTAATAAGACTGGTTTTTTTGAGTCCTTATAGTTTATTCCATGAAAATGCTTAGTGCTTGAGGTTTGCACATTAATGATCAGGGCAGGGACATATACTGGTGATAACTGTGGAAGGAATCCATGCTGAAGCATAATCTCCATTGCTTTGTCAGCAGACATTTCATAACTTGCATTTTTTTTCTTTTTCTTGCCCTGAGGTTTAATAACATCTTCATTTGCCGCTGCTGCATCTGTTTGCTCGGCAGCATCTTTAATATCCTTAGGTTGAATAGGTGATTGGCTATTTAACCAAGCCCAAAATAATAACGGCGAAACTGCTAACATAAATGTCATTGCAAAATATTTTATATCTAATTAGAGCAAAGGCTTCAACGCAGCTCAAGCACTATAATTTATCCACAGAAGTTTTCCACAGGCAAAGGCAATCCTTGCAACCCATGCACTGCAATTATTTTCCATAATCTGAATTATGCAATCTAAGTAAGTCTACCGCCGAGGCCTCTAACTTTTGTCTTTTAATTAAAAGAAAAACCTTCAGGGGCTGCTGCATCTGGTTGGTCATCTGGATGTGATTCAGCATCTGGTGCTGCTGCATCTGGATGTGATTCAGCATCTGGTGCTGCTGCATCTGGATGTGATTCAGCATCTGGCGCTGCTGCATCTGGATGTGATTCAGCATCTGGCGCTGCTGCATCTGGATGTGGTTCAGCATCTGGTGCTCCTGCATCTGGATGTGGTTCAGCATCTGCATTTTGAACATCGTCGCCGTCATGTGTAGCAGCTGCAACATCTGCTTGCGCTGCGATAGCAACACCCGAAGCAGCAATATTCTTATTCATCCCGCTTGGTGCCTGCCCTGCTTGAGGAGCTGCTGCTGCAGGTGCGCCCATAATCGCACCCTGCATTAAAGCCAGAGCCGCTGGATTACCCATAATTTGGCTAGGCAGGGCCCCATTACCAACAAGTGAACATGTTTTATCATTGCAGTAATTTATCGCTGCTGACTTGCGGTCAATTATGAAAATTCCACCTTTAGCATCTGAGACCATATCAAATCGATGATGCTCACCAAATTGATAAAGGCCGAGGCCAACCGCACTTAATATACCTAAGACTACTAACAACATAGGCCCCATAACTTCTCCGCGACAAATATTTTTGCTATACTTAAATTTAAGTTATCAGCTAATTATTAATAAATTATCAATTTTATTTCTTTAAAAATTAAGGTACGTTCATTTAGAAAGCTTACAATATGTTCAAATATTTTCTTATTCTGTCAATTATTTACACCTTTGCTCTATCCGCAGCAGCTGAGCAACGCATCAATCAATTTTTACCTAAGTTTGTGCAGTATATAGAAAAAAACATGGAATCCTGGGCTATTCCCGGCATGGCAGTAGTGATTGTTACCCCAAAAAAAGTACTATTATGCAAAGGGTTTGGCACCAGAGAAATAGGAAAAAACAAGACGGTTACCGAACATACTATTTTCCAAATAGCGTCATTAACAAAGAATTTTACTGCTTCACTTGCTGGGGTTCTTGAGGCTAGAAAGATTTTTTCTCTTCAAGATCCCGTGAAAAAATATTTACACGATTTCAATTTGGCAAACAAAGAATTGGAAGAAAAAGCAACTTTGCAAGACTTGATTAGCCATCGCATGGGATTTGCACCTTTTGCCGGCGATAGTTTGATGAAGCTCGGATATTCGCCTAAAGAAATTGTTGCTAAATTCCAACTTATTCCACAAGATCAGCAATTTCGTGAAGACTATAGCTACAGCAATCAAATGTTTGGCTTTATGGGCCTCGCAATGGAAGAAGCCACACACAAGAGCTACGAAGATCTTTTGAACGAATGCATTTATCACCCTTTGAATATGACTCGAAGCTCTGCTGGATCCATCCTTATCAAGCAAGAAAACTCTTTCTTTAATTCATTAAAGAGAGTTTTTGGAACTGATGAAAACATTGCTCTCTGTCATGACAAAGATTTAGAAGGTAATGCCGTTTGCATAGGCCTAGATCCTTTAATTTATACGTTCCCGTCTACGTCTGGGATTAACACTACCTCGCATGATCTTGGTATTTGGCTGCAGTGCCAATTAAACAATGGCAAACATGGAAATGATCAAATTATTCCAGAAGAGCACATAAAAGCCATGCGTCAATCTTTGGTCAAACACACAAAAATTAAACCAGCTGATATGCAATTCCCACCCGAATTAATGAAAAATGTAGGATATGGAATGGGTTGGTTTATGTATGACTATGGCGTTGGAGAAAATACAACCCAAGTGTTTGAACATATGGGGGGATATTCAGGACAAAGAAGTTTTATGTTTATGTGCCCATCAGGCGGTTTTGCTGTAGGTATTTTAACAAATTTAGGGCATTTCAATTTGAATCTATTCCCCGAAGCTTTACGCAATGTGTTTTTAAATTTCTTTTTAAACCTTGAAGAAAGAGACTGGAGCAAGGAATATATAGATAGAAAAAATAGTTATTTCAAGAAAATAAGCACTCAACGTACCAATAAAAAACTTCTAAATCCCACCCCTAAAAAAGCTGATAAGTTTTACGTAGGCACCTACACTAATGAGCTATACGGAGAGATGAAAATTGAAATAAGTGATAAAGGAGGGTTCTTACTCAGAATAAAAGATAAGTCTTGCCACATTGTGCACTGGAATGCTGATGAATTCAGCATTAATGGTTGGGAATTCAATGGTAATATGTCGCGCACTGATCCACATTTCATCGAATTTGGAGAAAATGAAAAAGGCCAAACAATCGCTTATATTAGCTTTTTGCATGAAGGAAATGATCCTATATTTATGAAAAAAACTAGCTGATAGGAGATAGCGCCCATTTAAAGGATGTTTGTTGATTGGCATTCAGAGAAAATGAGACACACAAAGCGTGGTGGTCCAGCACATCGATGGTGTGTAGTTGGGTGGAGCCTTGACACAAAAACCGCTTTAAGTGCTCGGGTTTTTGTAATTTTTCCCCGCTGATTTTTTTACATAGAAAAGCACTTTCAGTTTCATTTGTAATACGCCATTCAAGCTCAGGAGCTGCCAAAAAACGTATATACCCCTGCCCCAACTGCGACAAAAGAAGAGTCTCTTCCCCTCTTATATCACCATTTGGAGAAATGTATAAATCACGTTTTGCTTGAAGCACTGCACCGTAAAGATCTGTTTTATTAGGATTACAATTTATCTGATACTCCGCTGAAAAAAAGGCATGACCGTTTTCATGAACAATTTTACTTTCAAAGGGTTGTTTTTTTTGCTGTTCGTAGCACATAAAATTTTTCGAAGTATGCGCATATATACTTATGTCACATCGCGTAAGTAATCGTTGTGCTCTCTCTGACCATTCAAAATCTAAAACATTTGTAGCTTTTGAATGCCAATCATTAAGAACTGTGTGAACTCCCGTGGGCTTTGTGTTGATCAAAAGAAATCCCGGCTTGGTTGAACATCGCGCATACCCCATAGCCATTGGCTCGGATAAAGTTGCGCGGCTATCAGCTAACGATAAAGCCATATCTATAAGCCCATCACCTAAAACTGGGTAACAAAAAGCCTCTAAACGTTGGGTTGCATTCCCTGTAAATGAACTCAATACTCCATCCCCATGGCGCAAATGTCGAACAATTGGCGCCAAACGAACAATACAATCATTCAAATAATCGATTTTTCCTGCATAAAAATGACGAAGAAGTAAACGTAAATCAATCAAGTCACGTAGGAGTAAAACTACAGTTCCTGGATGGCGTGATTGCTGATTAAAATTATTATCAAGCTGTTCATGCAGGGATTGCTGCAAATTTACAATCCATTTTCCCAATTGATTCTGTTCTCGTGGCAAAGCACAGCCCGTATAAATCAACCCCTTAAGAGCACGAAAACGACTAAGAGGATCTTTAAGACTGAGATATCGTCGCTTTAAAAAACGATACTGCTGACCAATTGACGTGGTAAGTTTTTTACGAAATTGTTCATCTGCACTGTGAGCAAAAAATTCATAAAAACCCAGCCAATTACAAAGCCGGTATCCTAAAATATCGAGATTCCAGCTTGGGCTTCTCCAGGGTTTATTCGACCACTGATCATTCTTCTCTATCCAATGACTGATACACTGCCTAGCTAAACGTCTACTATTGTTATCACCTAAAGCATGTAGATCACGTAAAAAATCAAATGTATGCAGACACACAGTTGGTGGATCCATTTTAGGTTCAGATAAATTTTTCAGTACTTCTGCAATTGTCAAAGTCGTTCCACAAGCGTGATAAAGGCCCGCACTTAGACTTCTGGTATTTCCCGCAACAGAAGGCCAGCTATCTTGATGGATGCTTCTTAATTGTCCATGCACAGATTTGCGCAACATAAGCCCATACAGGTGGCTACGAGTACACCAATCGTGCAGTAGGTTCAACATCAAATTACATTTTTCATCGTCAACTGATTAAGAGTAGCAAAAAGTGCATCTGATTGAAACAAGCTCTAAATTTTATTAACTGATACTAAAATCCCCTTTCTTTTATTAATAGCTCACAAAAAAGCATTAACTTAAACAAAGAAAGGGGATTATAAATACGAATTTATGCGGCTTCTTCATAAACAGACACTGGAATTCCAGGTTCTGATTTGGCATTACCCATTACAATAGTCGTTTGAACACGCTCAACATTACTTAGATTTAGTAATGTTTTTGAAAGCACATTTTGATAATGTTCAAAGTCTTGAGCAACGATTTTCAATAAAAAATCATCCTCCCCGCTGATACGGTAGCATTCACGAACTAAATCAATGCTATGCATAGATTTTTCAAAAGATCCTAGCTGAGCTTCGCTATTTTCCTTTAGTCCAACTGAGGCAAAAAGAGTAATGTTATAGCTAAGGGACTTTGGATTAATATTCGCTTGGTAACCTTGAATCACCCCTCCCTCTTCCAAATTCTTCAATCGACGTAAACACGGCGGAGCAGATATACCCACACGCTTAGCTAAGTCCACATTCGTCATGCGTCCTGACTTCTGTAGAATTTGCAGAATTTTCAAATCAATACTATCAAGCTTCGTAATCAACGACTTCTCCTTAATCAACAAATTTTTCCCATTATAAGGCAATTATTGTAAAAGTTAAGAAATTTTTAATTAAATTTACAGATCATGGTAGTAGAAGCAAAGCGGGAATGCTAATGGCACACGAACCTAAAAACGTTGATGTGACTGGGGATAAGCTGAAAAATCTGATGGATCAGCAGATCCATAATGGCAAACAAAAGAAAAAAATACCTTCCAGAGTGTTGCTTGTAAACACCATAATATTCGTTATTTTGCTACTTTGTGTTGGTGGTTGGTTCTTTTCTGGTCTCTTTATAGAAAACAATGAAACACAACATGAAACCAATTATTACGTTTCCATCCCAGAAGTTGTGGTGAATCTTCGTTCCATAAATCCCAAAGGGAATATTTTACGCGCTACCTTTAACTTGCAAATTCATAAAAAAGAAGAAGAGGCAAAGATCAAAGAATACATACCCGTTATTCTTGATCAACTACTGTCTTATTTACGTGATCAGTCAGTAAGTGATCTCGAGGGACCTGGCCTTGAACGCATGAGAGAAGCACTGCTTCTGCGCATTAACAATATTGTAAGGCCGATTAGAATTAATCGTATAACTATTTACAACTTTCTTATTCAGTAGGCAGATATGAGCGATATGAACAAGAAAACCCAGCAAAATAAACCAGAAATAGTTTCTGATGTTTTGGCACAAGATAACCTTAATAAGCTTTTTGATAAAGAAAACGAAAAAAAAGGCAGCAAGCTTAGGAACTTAGCTGATATTCTTTATAGCGGAAAAATTCATTCTGAACGATTGCCAATTTTAGATGTTGTGTTTGATCGCTTGGTTA
>CAMDPB010000030.1 GCA_945903885.1 Candidatus Finniella inopinata | reverse complement strand
TAAATTCTTAAACCCTATAATTAAAAATAGTCCCACGAATAAAACAGTATTTTTTGTAAAAAAATTTATCAAAGGTAGCACCACATAAATACAAATTGTATTCATATGATGCAAACCTTTTTGTAATTAGGCAAGATTCTCGTATATAGGGAATCTCTTACACAAGGCAATTGCTTGCGCTTTTGCCGTAGCAATTTCGCTTTGTGCATTGCCATTAGCAGCTGCTTTTAAAACGCTCAGCATCATTCGGCCTACTTCTTTGAATTCTTCTTCTTTGAATCCTCTGGTTGTAGCTGCAGGTGTGCCCACACGAATGCCACTGGTAATTGTTGGTGGCTGTGGATCTTTAGGAATTCCATTCTTATTGCAGGTCATGTTCGCTTGTTCTAGAACATCTGCAGCGTCTTTTCCGCTAATGCCAATTGAACGTAAGTCAAGCAGTAACATGTGGCAATCAGTTCCACCTGTCAAAAGGTTAATTCCACCTTCTTTTAAAACTTCACCTAAAGCTTTCGCATTTTTCACAATTTGAAACGCGTAATCTTTAAATTCAGGTTGTAGTGCTTCACCAAAAGCAACAGCCTTACCTGCAATTGCGTGCATTAATGGTCCGCCTTGAAGCCCTGGGAAGACAGCACTATTAATTTTTTTTGCAATATCTTCACGGTTGGTCAAAATAATGCCGCCTCTGCCACCGCGCAAGGTTTTATGGGTGGTAGATGTCACAACATCAGCAAAAGGCATTGGGGTTGGGTACACGCCACCAGCAATTAAACCGGAATAGTGGGCCATATCAACCATTAAAAAGGCACCAATTTTATCGGCTATTTTTTTGAATTTATGAAAATCAATAAACCTAGGGTAAGCCGAAGCACCTGCAATAATCAGTTTAGGGTTGTGTTCCAACGCCAACGCTTCAACGGCATCATAATCAATAAGGTGCGTGTTATCATCAACACCATATGAAACTATATTGAACCATTTGCCCGACATGTTTACTTTGCAACCGTGGGTCAAATGCCCACCAGCGCTTAAATCCATGCCTAAAACAGTATCACCTGGGGTTAAAAGAGCTAGGAAAACAGACTGGTTTGCCTGGGCCCCAGAATGTGGCTGCACATTAGCAAAACCTGCGCCAAAAATATTTTTGACTCGTTCAATAGCAATAGCTTCAACTTTATCAACGTATTCACAACCATGATAATAACGCTTTCCAGGGTACCCTTCAGCGTATTTATTGGTAAGAATAGAGCCCTGCGCCTTTAGCACAGCAGGACTTACAATGTTTTCTGATGCAATCAGCTCAATTTGATTCTGTTGGCGAACTAATTCACCATCAATTGCGTCGAAAATTTCTGTGTCGTTGAAATGTATGAAAGCATCACCTAAAAGTTGAATGTTGAATGGTGCCGCTGGAGAGAATCGAACTCTCGACCCCACCCTTACCAAGGGTGTGCTCTACCACTGAGCCACAACGGCAATCTATTATTTATATCCGGCGGTATGGTTTTTTGCAATGGGGAAGGGGAGCTACCTTTTGGTAGAGCAGCTCTTTTTATCAGTATTCATCTGTGGCTGTTGTTAACGAATTTATTGATGACGAGCTAGATATTGATGAAAAACTATTTGTGTGTTTTTTAGGTAAATGTTGCTGAGTGAAAGTGTCTATGATCGGCTGGACCATGGCTAAAGTGATAGTGATATCACTGCTGATCGTGTGCCTTACGAAGTTATCTTCTATTTGCCTAAATATATCATTTAAAGATCGCGCTCCATAAGGTGATGAAACGCACGCAAAAGCAATAGCGTTAAGAGACTCTTCTGCAAAAAAAACTGATTTTCCTAATGTTTTTGATAAGTACGTTTGACATTTTTTTAAAGGAGAAGTTTTTAAATCTAAAATTTGACGCAATGCTTGAAGAGAAAGCGCTTGTAAATTCAGTACGTAATGAACGCGACCCACAAATTCTGTTGAAAAACCAGCATTTACTAATGCATTTTTATTCATTTCTCCACAATAAGTTTCTCTAAATTTAGAAAATGCCCCAGTTGCTACTATAAAAAACTTATTTCTTACGCCATCACCTCCAAACATTGGAAGAAGACTATTTTGAATTGCTCCTGTAAAGCTCCCCTTTCCTAAAATTTTATCGAGCTCATCAAGCCAAAGTATTACGTATTTGCCTTGATGCGGTTTATAAAGTTCTTCAATGCTAGTAATAAGATTTTTCCCTACATACCCTTCTGGGGTTAAATCAGTTCCTGAAATAAACATACCAGGTACATTAGGTAGAAGTGCTTTTAGGGCATCATATATACTTGTTTTACCTGAACCAGATGGCCCGGTTAAAAAAATAACATTGGGTTGATGATCAATATCACCATTCATGGTTGAAGAAAAACGATGCACAGCACAACTTAACGTGGCTATTACATCTTCTTGGCCTGCAATATGCTGTCTGAAATGGCTTACGCATTCTTCATAAGATCTAACCCTGCGGGTTTCGAATTCGGTTAACTGTGCATTAATCCAGTCACTAATTCTTTTATTGGTTTTTTGTAGATCGATGCTCTCTTTTGCAAGAGCATCTTTTAATGCAGAAAAACTCCTTTCTCTATTATTTCTGAGAAACTCACCAATCTCAGCATTAAACTCATTACGCTGTTTCTTCCCATATCCTAATAATTTAGTTCGCAGAGTGCCAGGAATTGAAAAAGGAACTTCTAGGTCAACAGGCACTTCAGTAGCAGCAGCGGGTAGTTGATTCGAAAAAACGATGAAAAAGACAAAAAGTACCCGTAAGTATTTTTTAAACATAAAAATCCTTTAATCCTGAACAAATTGTAGATATGAAGAAAACTTTTCCAGAAAGATACAAGCACAGAACGCTTATCGATAAGATAATAATGAGTGCGACAGTGCATATTTTTATCATGCTTGTACTTAATCAAAAGTCGAGCACACTATTAGCTTTTAGTAAAGGCTATAAAATCATCTAAAATCTTTAGGCTTTGGCGGCAAGGGAAAACTGTTTTTTAGAAACATGGATTAAGCATCCGGCAATTTTGTAGCCATCAACTCTTGGTTGTTTCAGTATTTCTAATACCGCATCAATTGTGGAATAGGGTTTGGGATAGCTAGCTTCGCCAATTGACCAAATTGCACTTCTTAACCATTCTTGCTGAATTTGTAGTGGACAGTTGAAAAATATTGGTTGATCAACAGTTAGGGGAGAAGTGTTCATGACAAAACCTTCAGCATACCCAGATGTCAAATTTTCTAACGATTGGTGCAAACCATAAATTTTTGCGGCAGATGTTATTATTCCACTTTCATCCCACCCCAAGTCTTTGATGTGTTGCACCAACTGCCTAACCCTAGTTCGTTCATAGTGAGCATCTGTATTTGAAGGGTCTTCAATCCACGTAATCCCCTGTTCGTTAAGGTATTCGCGTAAATCGCTTGGTGCAATTCCAAGAAGGGGCCGAATAATTGGAATACCATCTTCATGTCTAACTGCCTGAATTGCTTGAAAACCAGCAGGGCCTGACCCCTTTAAAAATCGCATAAGAATTGTTTCAGCTTGATCTTGTGCATGGTGCGCCGTCATCAAAACGGGGTTTTCATATTTTTTACAAAAATCAATAAGTAACTGATACCGTGCCGCGCGCGCCCGTTCATGTTTGCGGTTTAGGCCCTCTTCGTGACTCCAAACAAGGGTGTGGTGCGAAATATTTTGGGCGCTCAATATACCAAAAACTGTTACTGCTTCTGTTTTTGATTCAGGCCGCAATCCGTGGTCAACAGTGACCGCTTGAATTGCATGTCCTTTTAATTTGGCATATTCGTTTGCTAGTAAGGTTAATGCCAGACTATCTGCTCCACCTGATACGGCAACCACAATGGTGCAGCTAGGTGCGGTTATGTGCTGATCAAATGCAGCAAAGACTTTTTCTTTTAGAGTTTTTTGTTCATTTAATTCCATTAGGTTTACAAAACTTTCAATCGTTGTTTTAAGGTGATGCCATTAGCTTCCATATTGCAGCTATAAGCCAGCATTTCAACGCCAGCATCGGCTGCGAACTGAGCCGCCTTACCGTAAGCTTCATCAAGGTCATCCGCCACTTTAAAGCTCAGGGCATCGTTTCGTTGAACTACGTACAGCACAACGCTTCTAATCCCATTTTTGACCTGTTCAGCTAATTCTAATTGATGCTTTGCCCCACGAGCCGTTACGCAATCGGGGAATTCCGCCATATGGTTCCCGCGAATCAAGTGAACATTTTTTACTTCGACCAAACACATCTGGGAAGGGCCATCGGTTAGATAAAAATCGATTCTGGAATTTTGACCGTACTTCACTTCTGCTTTTATATTTTTATAGCCAGCAAGTTCCGGAATGGCATTGTTTGCCAGTGCTTCTGCTACAATTTGATTGGGATTACTTGTATTCACCCCTATCCAAGTGCCATCTACTTCTACCATTTCCCAGCTATAAGCTAATTTGCGTGCAGGGTTAGCAGCTTTCGACAAAGCCACTTTTAACCCTGGCGATGTAATGCCCATCATCGCGCCCGGGTTTGGGCAATGTACGGTTAGCTCTTCGCCGCTATCAAGCTTAACATCAGCTAAAAACCGTTTATATCGTTTGATAAGCGTTCCATATACCAATGGGCTTGGAAATTTCATTAGCGCATTTCTTCCACAGGGGTAATTCCTAAAAGATTTAATCCTTCAGCAATAATGCAAACCGTTGCTTGTAAAAGTACCAGGCGCGCTGCAGTTTGTGCTGGCGATTTTTCATCAATAAACCGAAGCTGCGTATTGTCTTTGCCTTTATTCCACAAACTATGAAACAGGCTTGCCAAGTCATACAGATAATTTGTAACGCGGTGTGGTTCTAGGTGATGCGCTGCAGATGTTACAACACGTGGCCATTGAATCAATCCCTTTATAAGGGTTAATTCCGCTTCATCATTTAAGCATTCAAGGGATTCTGTTTTTGGTAATCCACCAAAAATTTGCGCGGCATGACGTAACACCGAATGAACACGTGCATGGGCATATTGAATATAAAATAATAGATTGTCCTTTGATTGCTCAACTGCTTTTTTAAAGTCGAAATCAATAACCATATCTTGGTGGCGTGAAATCATCATAAAACGCACAGCATCTTTTCCAACCCGTTCAACTAGCTGCTGAATGGTCACAAATGTACCAGCTCTTTTTGACATGCGAACAGGTTGACCATTGTCTGAAAAATTAACCATCTGACAGGTTTTTACAGCATATGACTGATCCGCCTTTAATGCTTTAACCGCTGAAACCAAACGCTTCACGTACCCTACGTGATCAAAGCCTAAAATATTTACAAGAACATCGTAATTTCTGCTGATTTTGTAATAGTGGTAGCCAACATCCCCAGCAAAATAAGTCCATGCTCCGTCTGACTTTTGTAAAGCGCGGTCAATGTCATCACCAAAGGCAGTTGCTCTAAATAATGTCTGAGGCCACTCTTCCCAGTCGTCAACTTGATGTCCCTTTGGTTTTTCCAAAACACCTGTGTACACATCACCTTTGGCTTCTAAAACTTTCAAAGCCTTAGTTACCCAGCCTTCTTTGGTTAGTGCGCTTTCTGATGCGTACTCCATTGCAATGCCAAGTGACTTCAAATCATGTCGAATGTAGTTCATCATTTCTTCAATGGCGAACAAACGAACGGTTTCAAACCATTCCGCTTCTGGTTTGTTTAAAAACGAATTTCCATATTTTTGCGCTAAGGCTATTCCAGTGGGCTTTAAATAATCGCCTTTATACATATCTTGATCAAAATCATCATCAGAAATAGGTTCATCTAGTGCTTCTTTGTAGCGAACATAGGCAGACCGAGCTAACGCTATAGTTTGACCACCAGCATCGTTCACGTAATATTCACGCGTAACGCAATAGCCAACTTTTTCAAGTAAACTTGCAACTGTATCGCCCAAAATAGCATTACGTCCGTGGCCAATATGCATAGGGCCAGTAGGATTTGTTGAAACATATTCAACTTGTGCAGATTTTCCTGAACCTAATGTGTTTGACCCATAGGTTGATTTGCTGCCTAAAATGCGATTCAGTTCGTTTTGTAATGTGCTTGGTTTAAGCTTTATATTAATGAATCCTGGTCCTGCAATTTCAGCACTGACAACAGCATCATGAGTTATAATTTTTTCAATTAATTTTGCCGCTAATTCGCGTGGAGAAATTCCAGCCATTTTTGCACACACCATAGCGGCGTTGCTTGCTAAATCACCATGTGAAATATCTTTAGTTGGTTCTAGAACAACCTTATCGGTGTGTATTTCTGGTACTATTTCTTTTAAAGATTTTTCTATGAATTCTTGTAAGGTAAAAACTAAGGGCATTATTATCTCCTAAACCAGTAATAGATTTAGCCGGCTTAAGGGGAAGAAGCAATAAAAACTGGAAGTAGTGATTCTGTAAAAATGCAGCCAAAGTTACAAACCTTGACTGCATACGAAAGAAATTTTACTCAACATCGCTCAAATCGTCGCTAGCATCACATTCTTTTTCCCAATATACTGCATTTCCATAAAGATCTCTAACTTCATAATAACCTGCTTTGGGTGTGGGAGGGCAACGTTTACCAATAAAACGGTTAAAATTATTATCACGATAAGTATCACCATATGCAATTTCATCAGGAACAGAGAGTCCCAAGGGAGCAAAGAGTCTCTCTAAAAGGTCATAAGTGATTTTCTGTGTAAAAAAGTAGTCTGTATATGGTATATCGTATTTTTTCAAATATTTTTCAATTTTATCCTGATATACTGGGCTTACGGTGCTCTCAATGTAACGATTTAAGCCAGTCATGTCATCATCATTAGCACTACTATTTTGTGCTTCGGTGCGCATTTTTTTTTGTGCAGGACCTTGTTCATCATCATTGTGAGCGGCAGTAATTGTTGCCTTAAGCATGAAGATGCTCAAAAACGCAACGAGTAATCTTTTAGTCATGGTTTTGTCCTTTTGAAATTTAAAATTTAACAATTAAGTCTTTTTATAACATTTTAACCATACATAAAACTAATAAAATTAGCCAATTAAAAAATTATAATATCCTTTTTTATTTTTTGAATCCTAATTTTTTTTCTTAAAATTGCTATTTTGAAATTTTTAATAAAAATTCGGGATTTCTAAAAAATGCAGAAACAATTGTTGCGTCATATCTTGTGTCTAGAACCTTGTCATCTCTGGCTGTTGCTAAAAACACTTTGGTCGTCATATTTTCTAGTGGCTTTAAATTGCTTAAAAACCTTCGTGATGCTCTAAGATATTGATATTCAAAAGGTGCGGGCGCGGCATAAAGTATTGCGAACGGGAAGACAAACAATCTAAGGAATGTATTCCAGTGCATAAAAATGCTCCCGAAGCCGATATTGGTTTTTAGTTGTATTGTGCAGCAATAAAAGTTAATATATTGATAATTAATATAAAATTTCTCTCCGCTTCAGTTTCAGTGCTGTTGCGTGTACGATGACCTATTACAAAAATAAAAATCATAAATGCATAGATTCGTTATATTGGGTGTTGCGGGCCTAGCTATAGGCCTGGGAATTATTTTAGGATTGTATAAATTTCAACAGCCTGCAGCTGTTGTCTATAAAAATAGTACTGACATAACATCCTCAATCGGGGGGGATTTCACTTTAACTGATCAGTTTGGAAAGCCGCGTTCCACCACGGAATTTCGCGGCAAAATATTGCTAGTGTATTTTGGGTATACCTATTGCCCAGATGTATGCCCAATGGCCCTGGAACATATTACCAAAGCATTGCAAATGTTGGGCAGTGACCGTGACAAAATAACGGTGTTGTTCGTAAGCGTTGACCCGTCTCGTGACACAGTCGAAACGCTAAAACTTTACAGCACCAATTTTGACCCCAATATTATTATGCTAACCGGCTCAGAAACAGCTGTACAATCTGCCATGAACAAATACCGCGTTTATGCCAAAAAAGAAAACAAGCCAGAATTTAGTGACTACTTAATTAACCACACCAGCGTTGTTTATGTTATGGGAACTGATGGCACATACCTCAGCAGTTTTGCTCACTCAACAAGCCCAGATGCTATTCAATCCATTCTGCTGAAAATATTGCAGGCTCAAGTTTTTTTGTCGTCTCAACAATAATTATTAATAGAATATTTACGTATATTTAACTTACTTTTGATATATTTTATAAATAACAAATATATTAAATATAAATGTATTATATTGCGTTGAAAATGTTAATGGGTGATAAGGGAAAATACATGGGGATTATCCTGGGTATTTCTTTTGCTGCGCTTATCATGACGCAACAACCCGGCGTATTCTTAGGAATTATGTCGCGTGCGTATAGTTTTGTTTCAGACATCAGTCTTCCGGATATTTGGGTTATGGATTCTCGTGTAAAATATATCGATGATGTAACGCCATTGCCCAGTACAAAACTTTATCAAGTTGCCAGCATAAAAGGTATTGAATGGGCTGTGCCTCTTTATAAAGGAAGCATTCAAGCCCGCTTAGCAAATGGAACTTTTCAAACATGTAATGTGATTGGTATTGATGATGCGACCTTGATTGGTGGGCCAGGTAAAATGCTTGAAGGCAGGCTTGAAGATTTACGCCAAAGTAATAGCGTTATTGTAAGCTATGAAGGTGCACATGATAAGCTTGCGGGTCATCCTTTATACAAAGGCGG
>CAMDPB010000029.1 GCA_945903885.1 Candidatus Finniella inopinata | reverse complement strand
GTAATGGGTGGTTACCTTATTTGTGTGCACGAATTAGATTTTAATGGCGGTAATTACATGCAACAAACCCTTCGATATTTAGAGTCTTCCGATGTGCACTCTGGTCTTATAAAAGCTACTGCCTTTGGTGTGCTGATTACGTTGATGGGATGCTATCACGGATTCAACTCTGGTCGCGGTGCTGAGGGAGTGGGGCGTGCCACAACTAATGCGGTAGTATCCGCTTCGATATTTATTTTATTTATGAATTACGTTCTCACCAGCATTTTATTTCAGCGGTAAACATCATGTCTCAATTAATTATTTCAGTTAAAAATCTTCACAAGTCCTTTGGTGATAACCATGTATTACGTGGGATTAGTCTTGATTTAGGCGAACAAGAATCCTTAGGTATTATCGGCGGATCTGGCACGGGAAAGTCAATTTTAATCAAATGCATTTTAGGATTAATTGAACCAGATTCTGGTGAAATCCTTATAAATGGGGAAAACATGGTGGGAGCGCGCAGTGCTAAACGCCAACAACTTATTCAATCATTCGGTATGTTATTTCAAGGTGGTGCTTTGTTTGACAGTTTGCCTGTTTGGCACAATATTGCATTTGGTCTTATTCATGGGCAACGAATGGACAAAACCAAAGCGCGTAAAATTGCTATGGAAAAGCTAGAAGCTGTTGACCTTGATCCAAAGGTTGCTGATATCTTTCCAGCTGAATTATCAGGCGGTATGCAAAAGCGTGTGGCGTTAGCGCGCGCGATTGCAACAAATCCAAAAGTTATATTCTTTGACGAGCCAACAACCGGCCTAGATCCAATTGTTAGTGGCACAATCAATGATTTGATTCGTAGATGTGTTAAAGACATTGGTGCTAGTGCGATAAGCATTACTCATGATATGCATTCTCTTCGCATTATTGCTGATCGAGTGGGGTTATTGTTTCAGGGTGATTTAATTTGGACAGGAACTATTCCTGAAATGGATAAAACAAAAAATGCTTATGTGAAGCAATTTATTAATGGTTTGCCTCATGGGCCATTTACCGATGGCTAAGGTTGCAGTTCGCTTTATATGCCAAGCATGTGGTACGTCGCATAACCGGTGGAATGGTAAGTGTGAGGGCTGCAGTGAGTGGAATACTTTGGTTGAAGAAGTGGTGGAAAGAAGCAGGGCTTTAGTTGCATCTGCCAACGCACCTTTGCCAAGCTTGTATACAATTGATGATGCTTCTTTGGTTGATTTAACCAAAATTCGGTATACGACTTCTTTTGGAGAATTTAATCGAGTATGCGGGGGAGGCATCGTTCCAGGATCAGTAATTTTGGTAGGTGGTGATCCAGGAATTGGTAAATCAACCTTGATGTTACAGATAGCTTGTGATGTGTCGGGTCACACTCCGTGTTTGTATTTATCAGGGGAAGAATCAGTACAGCAACTACAAATGCGTGCAAAGCGCGTTGGCGTAAAAGCTGAGCATTTACAAATTGGTAGCTGCACAAGCCTTGAAGAAATACAAAACCTAGTAAGTAAGCACAAAAACACAAAGCTTTTAGTGGTTGATTCTATACAAACCATAAGCTCAGATTCTCTAGAGGCTGCGGCAGGTTCAGTAAGTCAGGTTCGTGCATGTTCTCAAAGCTTAATTCACATGGCAAAAAAACAAGGTATTTCAGTAATTTTAGTAGGACATGTTACCAAAGAAGGAACTATTGCAGGCCCTCGTGTTCTTGAGCATATGGTTGATACTGTATTGTATTTTGAAGGTGAGCGTCATTACGATTTTCGCATATTAAGAGCGGTTAAAAACCGTTTTGGGGCAACCAATGAAATTGGCTTATTTGCTATGGAACAGCATGGCTTGGCTGAAGTAACAAATCCTTCAGCGCTTTTTTTGTCAGATCGGGCGCAAGGAATAAGTGGTACAGCAGTATTTGCTGGTATTGAAGGCACGCGTCCAGTTTTGTGCGAAATTCAAGCATTAGTTTCTAAAAGCTACTTAAGTATGCCGCGGCGCACAACCGTTGGGTGGGATTCCGCTAGACTTTCCATGATTTTGGCTGTGTTGGAAAGTCGTGCTGGGTTTACATTTGGTAGTATGGATGTGTATTTAAATGTGGTTGGTGGTTTAAAAGTGAACGAACCCGCTGCTGACTTGGCTGTTGCTGCAGCACTTATTTCAGCGATGATCAACAAACCTATTAACCCTTCTTATGTATTTTTTGGCGAAGTTGGTTTAGGTGGGGAAATACGGCCAGTTCATCAAACAGATGCCCGCTTGAAAGAAGCTGAGAAATTAGGATTTTTGAAAGCACTATGTGCTCATAAAAAAGGTCTTGAATCCACTTTGCAAATAGGACGCCTAGAGCTTTTAAAAGATTTATCACGGCATCTCGGGTAAAATTCACTTGCTATAGTGGAATTTTTTGCTTATAAACTAATGACTAGCGCCCGTAGCTCAATTGGATAGAGCGTCAGACTACGGATCTGAAGGTTAGGAGTTCGACTCTTCTCGGGCGCGCCATCTGGGCAGTCTCTCAAAACAAGAATCTGGTGATTTATGGCTTTTACACTTCCCCCATTACCTTATACAAAAAATGCACTTGCTCCTCACATTAGTGAGCAAACCCTTGAATTTCATTACGGTAAACACCATCAAACCTATGTAACTAATTTAAATAATTTGGTGCAAGGCACTGAGAATGAATTGAAAGGCTTAGAAGATCTTATAAAATTATCATCTGCAAAAGCAGATATGGTTGGTATTTTCAATAATGCCGCGCAAGTTTGGAACCATACCTTTTTTTGGAATTGCATGAAACCAAACGGTGGTGGAGCACCAACTAGCGTACTAGAGACAAAAATCAACGCAAGTTTTGGTAGTTATGAAAAATTTGCTGCTGACTTTAAGCAAGCTGCTCTTGCTCAGTTCGGTAGTGGTTGGGCTTGGTTGGTACAAGATGGTAATGATCTTAAAATCACTAAGACAGCCAATGCAGATTTACCGATGGCACATAATCAAAAAGCCTTGCTAACCTGCGATGTATGGGAACATGCTTACTACTTGGATTATCAAAATCGTCGCGCTGATTTTGTGCAAACTTTTTTGGATCATTTGGTTAACTGGGATTTTGTTAGCCAAAACCTGGCCTAACTCTGATTTTTATGTGTTTATAAAGCTACAAGTTCAATTAAATTTCATTAAAAACCTAGGAAAATATTGATAGATTTTCCTGGGTTTTTTACTGTGCGAAAGTAACTTAAATATAAGAGTTTTTTCAATGTCAAAAAAATTTTCTTTTTTAGCAACAATTTTCATAAGTTCATGCCTAGTGGCTGAAACCGCGCAAGCATCAATAGACAAAGTAGCTAAGGAATCCGCAGAAAAAGCGACTCAAGAAGCGACAGACAAAGCAGCTCAAGAAGCGACAGACAAAGCAGCTCAAGAAGCAGCAGACAAAGCAGCTCAAGAAGCTAAGTTGCCTCACCAAACTGCTCAAGCGCCAACGCTTCAAATTAACGGATTTACAGTAATGGTCGCTGCAGGCTCTAAGCAGAAGGACGATACAAATGGTAAGGGGCATGGTCCTCATTTAGCAATTGGCTCCTCTAATATTTTCTTTACTGCAAAAGGCATTAGCGCTGAAGGATTTAGGTATAAGTATCGTGCAGCTATGGAGTCGTATCCTGGTGGAAAAAGTACATCGGGTGGAGATGCGATTTATTTCACTCAAAACTATATTGAGTTCTCACAAGATAGTTGGGGTATTTTTCAAGTTGGTAACTTAACTGGTGTAGAAGATACAATGACAGAAAGCGGGCTCAACTTATTGGGTGGTGCGAATACTATCGACGGTACATTCGGTAACATTATTAAGTCGCCTGAAGGTGTGGTTAGTGGAGTGCAACAAGCAGGGCAAACCAGCAAGGCAATGAAAGTTGTGTACTATACACCTACTATTAGTGGTGTGACTTTAGGTGTTGCATTTACACCTAATACAACTCGATTAGGTACCGGTGGAAAAAATAACTCTGGTGCGTCGCCAGATAATACGTATGGTAACGAAAGTGGGATTTACCCTGATAAGAGCACAGCTGCATATGGTGTTGATAACGTTGCAGTGGGGGCAAATTATAAAGTGGATTTCCAAACTTGGAACATGGCTTTAGCAGCGGTTTATATTAGAGAAAACACCAAGCGTGGCGCTCCAACTTGGGTTATGGATAGTGGTATTAGTTACAATGACAATAAGCTAGAGTTTTTGAAGTACTTAAAAGTTAACAATGCAAAGTCATCTCAATTTACGGCTGCTGTAGGGTTTGGACAATGGAGATTTGCAACCGGTCTTATTCTCAATGGTAAAACTCGTATACCAAAAGCTGACGCTTATAAAGTGGGCGACGCTGGTAGGGCTTGGAATTTAGGTGGTCAATACACAGTTGGTGCGTATCAGTTCGGTTTGGCGTACTTCAACACTTCTCGTACGTTGCCAAAATTATCAGCGGGAGCTGCTACTGCAGCTGGTTCACAAAGTTATGGTGCAGTGAATGGACGAGCAACAAGCGATATAGTTTCTGCAACTATTGATTTTAACGCTTTGCAAGGCTTGAAGTTCTTCGGAGAGGTTGATGTATTTAAAATGCGTACAAATGCTAATTATGCAAAATTTGTAGGTAATACAAGCAAATACAGTAAAAACGCAACAGTCCCGACAGTGAAGAACTCAGGTGCTGCGGTGATTGTTGGAACGAAGTTGAGCTTCTAACATTGTGACCCTTTAATATTAACCCGCCCTTTGTGGCGGGTTTTTTATTGGGGTTGCGTGGAAAAAAATAAAAGGGTACATACAAATCATTATCAATATTAATTTTTAAGGATTTTATGAAAAAATATTTAATGTTGGCAGCAGTGCTTGTTGGGCAATTGTTTGCAATGGATGGAGTTTCTGATTTAGTGGAAAAAACTTCGAGCTTGGAAATAAGCGCATCTACGCCATTAACGGTTCGTTTTATTAATGCGGTTGATCTTGTCGATGAATCACCAATTCATGCGAATATGCGAGGATTTGTTGGTGCAGATACAGAAGAAAAATGGACAACCGCGAAATCAACAATGCTAGCTCAGATTGATGCTAATACAATGCGAAGACTTTTAGTTTATAGAGGTGATGAACTGGTTTGTTCTTATCGCACTGGCCGCATGCCTTTAGCAATGCAACCATATTTTTGTGATAGCAAAACTGATTCATCAAAAGAACATAATGCTCTAAGAGACCCACTTGAAATTGATAATTTGACTAAGGAGCGGCTAGATATCATTAGAGATTTGTATATTGGTCTAGGAAGTTCGCTTGCAATGCCATCAAAATTAGTGGGTGTTGTGCGCGAAAGCAATCCTGCAATGCCTATCACGCTGGTTGATAATGGTCTTCATGCAGCTACGATAATGTTTTCCGGTCCTCTTTTTGTTGATCCTGTCGATGTGCAATATGCAGTGCAATTTATAATGCCTGCCATTAAGGTTTCAAAAGACTCAAACATTACAGAGGAAGGTTATCCTTCTTTTATTATTTCGCAATTGCCACAAGGCACAGATGTTAATATATCAGGTCTTATGGATACTTACGTTGTTGACCTTCCTTATGATGCAGGTCTTGCTGGTTTAACACCTACTTTAATTACAGTTTTGAGAACGAGCGATGGGTGTATTGCAGAACTATTAGCACAGATTGCAAAGAGAGTGGATCTATACAGAGAGAAGCTATAAATTAGCAAGCTCTAATTATTTAAAATCACCGCAAAAGGCTCCCACATATAGGGAGCCTTTCTTATTTGTGCAAAACCCAATATAATGAACAAAACTTAAACAAAAAATTATACGATGCGCATTTCGGTTGTAAAAGAAACCGCTGAATTTGAAAAAAGAGTAGCCTTAACGCCTGACCTAGTGAAACGCCTGTGCGACGCTGGCCATGAAGTTATGGTGGAAAAATCTGCAGGAGAAGCCGCTGGCTTTTTAGACGATGTTTATAAATCAGCTGGTGCTAAAATTGGAAAAGCCTTTGCTGACACAGTAAAAGGTGCTGAGGTTGTTTTAAAGGTAGGTGCATTAGATGAAAAGCAGCTTCCAGCATTAAATGCAAATACAGTAGTTATCGCTATGCATAAACCCCATGATAGCAAAAAACTTTTTACAAAAATTGCAAAGCAAAATGTTAGTGCATTTTCTTTGGAATTTGTGCCACGTATTACCCGTGCGCAATCAATGGATGTATTGTCTTCTCAAAGTAACTTAGCTGGGTACAGAGCAGTTATTGAAGGCGCGTATGAATTTGACCGTGCATTTCCATTAATGATGACAGCGGCAGGCACAGTAACGGCTGCTAGAGTATTAGTTATTGGGGCTGGCGTTGCTGGTTTGCAAGCTATTGCTACAGCGCGTCGATTAGGTGCAATTGTTACTGCGTTTGATGTGCGAGCGGCTGCAAAAGAACAGGTTGAAAGCTTAGGTGCATCATTCGTTGAGGTTGATTACCAAGAATCAGGCGAAGGTTCTGGTGGCTATGCAAAAGAAATGAGCGAAGGCTATAAGAAAGCTCAGGCTGCTAAGTTGCATGAAGTGCTAAAGTCACAGGAAGTTGTGATTACAACAGCGCTTATTCCAGGAAAACCTGCGCCGATTTTGATTCCAGAAAAAATGGTTGCTGACATGAAAGTCGGTAGCATCATTGTTGATTTAGCAATTGAATCAGGCGGCAACTGTGCTTTATCAAAGCCAGGCATTTCAGTGACCAAAAATGGTGTAAAAATTGTAGCGCACCCAAATATGCCAAGCCGTATTGCTTATAATGCAAGTCAGCTTTACGCTAAAAATGTGTATAATTTCTTGAATTTATTGATTGATACAAAATCACAAGCCTTGAAAATTGATTTTAATGATGAAATCATTAAGGGTACGTGTCTATGTCACGATGGCAAGCTATTACACAGTGTGTTTGAAAGTTAAGGAAAAAATATGGATCTTCATTCTATTGCTCAACAAACGGCACGCTTAAACAGCGTGATCCAAGAAATTTCAGGAGAACTTAATAACATTGAGGGCTCAATTCGTCATGCTATTGCAGCAGACGGACGCGGAAGTGCTGATCCTTTTGTATTAGGGTTAATGGTATTTGTGCTGGCTTGTTTTGTTGGTTATTACGTTGTTTGGAAAGTAACACCAGCATTGCATTCTCCACTTATGGCGGTTACCAACGCAATTTCAAGTGTCATTATTGTAGGGGCAATTGTTGCAGCTGGCCCCGCAGTTATGGGAATTTCTTCAACCTTTGGTTTCATTGCCGTGGTTCTAGCTTCCATCAATATTTTTGGTGGATTTATTGTTACACAACGCATGCTTTCCATGTTTTCAAAAAAGAAATAAGAGCAAATTATGACCCCTACAATTTCTACGTTTTTATACTTAATTGCCGGCATATGCTTTATTATGGCATTACGTGGTTTGTCATCAGCAGCAACAGCTCGATCTGGAAACCTATATGGTATCTGCGGTATGGTTATTGCCATTTTGACTACTCTTTTAACACCTGCAATTTCTAAGTACTTAGGCATTGTGAGTGGTATTGCCATTGGTGGCATTATTGGTGCTTTTATAGCTAGAAAAATTAAAATGACAGCGCTACCACAATTGGTAGCTGCCTTTCATAGCCTTGTAGGTTTGGCAGCGGTATTTGTAGCCGGTGCAGCGCTTTATAATCCAACTGCCTTTGGTATTGGTGTGGTTGATGCAATTTATACAGCAAGCTTAGTGGAAATGAGCTTGGGCACAATTATTGGTGCAATTACATTCAGCGGATCTGTGGTTGCCTTCGGAAAATTGCAAGGACTTATCTCTGGTCGTCCATTAGTATTCCCTAAGCAGCACTTGGTGAACGCAGTCCTTGGTATTGTTGTTATTGGTTTGGTTGTGGTTTTCGCTATGCATCAACATCATAGTATTTTTTGGATTATGACAGTGCTGTCATTGCTACTTGGTGTGTTGCTTATTCTGCCAATTGGTGGAGCTGACATGCCGGTTGTTATTTCCATGTTGAATTCTTATTCAGGTTGGGCAGCTGCGGGTATTGGCTTTACTTTAAATAACCACTTACTTCTTATTACAGGTGCGTTGGTTGGCGCATCAGGTGCTATTCTTAGCTACATTATGTGCAAAGGTATGAACCGTTCCATTATTAATGTTATTTTAGGTGGTTTTGGAACTGATTCAGCAACAGCTAGTGCTGCAACAGAAGCTTCTGATAAGCCAGTAAAATTAAGCAGCGCTGAAGATGCTGCATACATGATGGGCAATGCACGAAACGTAATTATTGTTCCAGGATATGGTATGGCAGTGGCGCAAGCACAGCACGCACTTCGTGAAATGGCTGATATTTTAACATCTAAAGGTGTGAAAGTGCGCTATGCAATTCACCCTGTTGCAGGGCGAATGCCAGGACACATGAACGTGTTGTTGGCAGAAGCAAACGTGAATTATGATTCAGTGCTTGAACTTGATGATATTAATAGTGATTTTGGTTCAACTGACGTAGTATTTGTGATTGGTGCCAATGACATTACAAACCCAGCAGCAAAAACAGATAAAACATCGCCCATTTATGGTATGCCAATTTTGGATGTTGAGAAAGCTCAAACAGTTTTCTTTGTGAAGCGTTCGTTGGCTTCAGGTTATGCAGGCGTTGATAACGAGCTGTTTTATCGCGACAACACGATGATGGTTTTGGGCGATGCTAAAAAAGTTTGCGATGAGTTAGTAAAAGCCTTAAAAGGTGGAGGCCATTAATTCGTGCTTCCCGTCATTTATGGGTGTGAAGGGTTAAACCTTACGCAAGCTGAACAAGATTTTTTCAATAAAGCCCAACCTTTGGGCTTTATTCTTTTTGAGCGTAACTGCGAGTCTCCAACCCAAGTCAAAACTCTAATAGCTCAGCTTAAAACATGCGTAAATCACACAGACGTTCCTATTCTTATTGATCAAGAAGGGGGTAGGGTTGTTCGTTTAAAACCTCCCCATTGGTTGCCGCGCCCTGCAGCTAAAACTTTAACTTCTGCACAAGCTGTATATGATAATGCATTATCAATGGCCCATGAATTGGTTGAACTGGGTGTTACAGT
>CAMDPB010000028.1 GCA_945903885.1 Candidatus Finniella inopinata | reverse complement strand
TGCGATGCTAAAACTGCTCCACCAGGTCCAGTTAGTTCCCAGTCATCTTTTCGATGATGTTCAATTATGTGTGATGTTTGGCTAATGAACTCGTCTATATAGCGTTGATAATTTGTAAGCAGAATAAAGTTTTGAAATTGATTCGGTGGGGTGCCTGTGTAATGGTGGAGACGTTGCAAAGAAAAATCTACTCGTTCACCGGTAAACAAAGCTAAAGGTCGATATCCATTGGGCACAAAAGTAGCATTGGCAAAAGAATCATCTATTCGCTTTAAATCTGGAAGTACAAATTTACTTCTCAATCGCATAAGTTCATCAACATCAAATTGTGCGTGCGAATGTTCAATTACAAAGGGTAGGGGGATTTTACAATCGCTATACCCAACTACAACTGAAACACCGTGGCGTTCAATAATTAGGCTTATTTGTTCACGAAAGTATGCATCATAAAGTTCTGGTGCGGTAACGGTTGTTCCATAATGTCCTGGTTCATTAATCACACCATAAGCAAAACTTGGGTCAACGAATAAATCATCGTGACCAATACTTACACCAATGAAAGGATAATAACTAAATTCGGCATGGTCATTGGGAACTTCCCCGCTTTTTTCAAACTCACTGAAATTATCACAAATTTGCGAAACGGCTTTGTTATAAAGTTCGTGAATATAGTCAACAGCATCATCTGCACTGTTAAACCATTTTGCGTATTTAAGATGTTCCCAAGCCATTAAATGCTACCTTTCATGCGAACAAATGCCACAACATACAACAATAAGCTTAACCCTAACAAAAGATATAAAAGCGCTCTGTTACGTTGTTTAAAGTGTTTATCCATAAATTTTCCTATCAGCTATAAGCGCTGCGAATATAACAAAAAGATACAAAATTGAAAATGCAAAGGCACGAAGTCCTTCACGCAAATCTTCACTTTTGTAAAGTTTTACCGTTAAAAATACAAATCCTGTGCCAAATACCAAAGTACAGGCTAAATATAGCCATCCAGCCATTCCAAGCACATAGGGTATAATAGAGCTAAACACGGTTAATACGGCGTAAATTATAATATATAGTTTTGTTTTTCTAATGCCAGCTGTATTTGGCATCATTGGCAATCCTGCTTCAGCGTATTCTGCAGCATAGTTTAAGGCTAATGCCCAAAAATGTGCGGGGGTCCACAAAAATATAATTAAAAATAAGCTCCAAGGGCGCCAATCTAGCGGTGATACTGCAGCCCAACCAATTACAGGGGGCAAGGCGCCTGCTATGCCACCAATTACAATATTATGTGGTGTATTAGGTTTTAAAAGAACAGTGTAAACCCCAACGTAAAATCCAATGGTGAGTGCTAGCAATACTGCAGCGGTGGTGTTCACCGCCACTTGGCAAACCGTTACTGAAAGTATGCTTAGTATAACACCAAATGCCAAGGCTGAATCAGGATGTATTAAACCAGATGCTGTAGGTCTTGCCATTGTGCGGATCATACGTTTATCAAGATCACGCTCATACCACATATTTAAACATCCCGCAGCACCAGCGCCCCCCGCAATACATAAAATAGCGGTGAACCCTAAAATGGGGTGAATGTGCCCAGGGGCAATCCACAAACCACAAAATCCAGTGAAAATTACCAAACTCATCACTCGGGGTTTTAATAGTTCCCAAAAATTGCGTACTGAAGGGCTTATGTCTGTAGTGTGGATTATCACTTTATAACCGGCAGTGTTTCAAAGCTATGAAATTCAGGTGGTGAAGGAAGCGTCCATTCCAAAGTATCTGCTCCATCCCCCCACGGGTTATTTGGGCATGGTGTTTTATCTTTAAACACTCTGTAAATTACATAAAAGAAAAACAAGGCTGCTGAAAACGAAATTACAGCACCAACAGATGACACATAGTTCCAACCAGAATACGCATCAGGGTAATCAGGAACGCGTCTTGGCATACCGGCAAGCCCTAAAAAATGCATAGGGAAAAACGCAATGTTTACGCCCAAAAATGTTAGCCAAAAATGAATTTTTCCCAATGTTTCATTATATTGGTACCCACTCATTTTACCTATCCAGTAATATATTCCTGAAAACAGACCAAACATAGCACCCATTGATAGCACATAATGAAAATGGGCCACTACATAGTATGTATCATGTAGCGACACATCAACTGAGCCATTTGAAAGTACTACGCCTGTTAATCCACCAATAGTAAACAAAAGAATAAATCCGCTAGCAAATAACATTGGTGTTGTGAATTTTATTGACCCACCCCATAAAGTTGCCATCCAACTAAATACTTTAATGCCAGTTGGAACGGCAATGATCATTGTTGCAATTGTGAAATAGGTTTTAGTAGAGAGGTCTAAACCTACGGTGAACATATGGTGCGCCCAAACTACAAAGCCTAAAAACCCAATAGAAACCATTGCATATGCCATACCTAAATACCCAAATACAGGTTTGCGCGCAAAGGTTGAAATGACATGGCTTACAATACCAAATGCCGGCATGATCATTACGTAAACCTCAGGATGCCCAAAAAACCAGAAAAGGTGTTGGAATAATACTGGGTCGCCTCCACCAGCTGGTTCAAAAAAAGTTGTTCCAAAATTCCTATCAGTTAGCAACATGGTAAGGCCGCCTGCAAGCACGGGAACTGAAAGCAAAAGTAAGAATGATGTTACTAATATTGCCCACACAAACAACGGCATTTTATGAAATCCCATACCTGGCGTGCGCATATTGAAAATGGTGGTGATGAAATTAATTGCCCCTAAAATTGAAGAAATTCCAGCCACATGCAAACTTAAAATGGCGAAATCAACAGCCATTCCACTGTGACCTATTAATGAACTTAAGGGTGGGTAAACTGTCCACCCAGTGCCTGCGCCTGCATCCACAACCATTGATAAGGTTAACAAAATAATTGAAGGCACCATAAGCCAAAAACTTACATTGTTTAGTCTTGGAAATGCCATATCAGGTGCGCCAATTAAAAGTGGTACAAACCAGTTTCCAAACCCGCCAATTAAGGCTGGCATTACCATGAAGAACACCATTAAAAATCCGTGGCCGGTAATGATTACGTTATAAAGTTGTCCTTCAATCAAAGAACTTCCCGGATGTGCTAATTGGGCACGCATCAACATGGAAAGTATTCCACCATAAAGTCCACCAAATGCAGCAAAGAAAAGATACAAAGTACCAATGTCCTTATGGTTGGTCGAAAGTAACCAGCGGCGCCATCCAGTGGGGTGAGAATGTGATGCTGTCATGCATTTTCCTTATGTCTTGTAATCACGTGGCCCTTTTTGGAATTTTCTTGGTGGTTAAGCAATTCCTTTGGCTTGGTTTCAGGCATTGTTTTTGATTTTAACCATTCTTGATAGTCTTCCTTTGAAACGGCTTTTACGGCAATTGGCATAAACCCATGTTTCGCCCCGCATAACTCAGAGCACTGACCATAATAAGTACCAGGTTTTTTAATACTAAACCAGGTTTCGTTAACACGCCCCGGAACTGCATCACGCTTAATTCCAAGGGAAGGCACTGCAAAACTGTGTAATACATCTGCTGCTGTAATCAATACACGAATAGTTGTATCAATAGGCACAACCATTGGATTATCAACATCTAGCAACCGCAATTGTCCTGGTTTCAAGTCTTTTTCTTCAATCATGTAGCTATCAAATTCAAAATGTTGCCCTTCGTTTTTGGCATCTGGGTATTCATAACTCCAATACCATTGGTGCCCAACAGCTTTAATGGTCATTTCAGCATTAATCGGCGCTTCCATTTTGTGTAGCAACCGAACTGACGGAATACCAATTATAATCAAAATAATTATGGGTATTATTGTCCAAAGCACTTCAAGGGTGGTGTTATGGGTAAATGTAATGGGGGCAGGGTGCCGTCTATGGTGAAATTTGTAGAAAATGTAACCAAGCAGCAGAAAAACTACTAACGCAATCCCCGCTATGATATACAGCAACAAGTTGTGCATATCATGAAGGCCTTCCATCACGGGAGAAGCAGCATCTTGAAAATTCATTTGCCAAGGTAAGGGTTGACCAGATGGTTGTGCCATGTATCGTATTAAAAACAAATTATACTTGCGTTAAATCATTACACAAAAAGTCCTTGTTGGAAAAGCCGTTGAAATGTTTTAGGGGCTAAGTTAGCATGCATTACTGTCTCAAATTCATAAATCACATGAGTTTTTTGAAAAGTTCTCTTTTTGTAATCGTTATTTTTTCAGTGCTCTTAAAGATTAATGCACAAGAACCAGTAAAAATTTTAGAAGGTGAGGCGTCTGAAGTTCAAGTGCAAACAGTTCTTCCAGAGCATTTATTGGCTTTATTAGAAAAAGAAAAATATGCATACACATTAGATGCTTACAAAAATATTGTCATAACTCTTGATGATCCTTCTTCAGGAAACATTTCTTCGCTTCAAACAGTGATCAATGAAATGGGTGTAACTTATAGAAATTATGGTTTATACGTTCATATCCCAGTTAGTGCAGGGGAATTTTCTGCGAAGTTGGAAAAGCTGGGATTTCGATTGTATGAATTAAATGCAAGTACTAAAACCTTAGCTTATCTTTATGCCAATGGGCGTAATATTCCCGACCTTAATTACGCGTATACAGCTGTTGCTGTGTGTCTTTTACAAACCAGCAATAGTAGTGGTAAAAAAGAAGCTTTAGTCATTAATGAGCCTCAGAAAACTATAGCGAATATAGTAGGGGGATGTTTAAAAATAGGAGAGTCACCTGAAGATACAGCAGTTCGAAGTGCACGTGAAGAAGTAAGCATCGACATAAATAAGGAAAAGCTAAAGCTTGTAGCGGTTTGTCATACAATTCGGGCTGATAAAAAATCCTACGTTGAATTTCTTTATATTTGTGACGAATTCAACGGAAAGCCAAAAGCTGATGGGGTTGAAGCTCGTCAATACATATGGGTCCCACTTTCAGAATTACTACAAAATGGTGTCAAAGTTTTTGAAAAGCCATTTAGTCCTTTCTGGCAAAGACTTTTAAAAGGTGAATTTAAAGATCTAGAAAATGGTGGAGCTGTTAACAAAAATAAAAGAGCTTATCAACGCTTTAGTTTTATTGAAGGATAATCAATTTTAGGTTAGATGCTTGTTTATCAAAAAAATATAAATTATAACGCAGTAAGTTACTTAACTTTCCGTTCACAATGTTCTTTTTAAAAAATTTTCAGTTCGTATTCCTTGTATTTTCAGTGCTTCTAAAAATAAACGCTGCAGATGTTCAGGCTCAGGTAACAGTTCCTGCTTCTTTGAATTCTAAATTAAATGGTCTTGATCATAAAATAGATTCATATAAAAACATTGTTATAACGCTTAAAACTCCATCAAAAGGGGCTGTTAATCAGCTAAAAAGGGTCATTGCAGAAATGCAAAAATCTTACAAGAACTATGGATTGTATGTTCAAATCCCAGTTGTTCATGGAGATTTTTCTAGAAAGCTAGAAAAAATTGGTCTTAAATTTTGTGAATCAGACACGACATTGAAAACTTTAACGTATCTTTATGCGAATGGCCGAAATATCCCAGAGCTTAACTACGCATACACTGCAGCTGCTGTATACTTAGTAAGAAATAACCCCGAAACAGGTGTAAGGGAAATTTTAATAATAAATGAACAACAAAAAGCCATAGCAAATATTATTGGTGGTGTTTCAGAAAAGGGAGAGTCACCCGAGGAAACAGTAATTCGGGAAACCCGTGAAGAAGTCGGCGTTACATTAAGTAAAGACAAACTAAAGCTTGTAGCTGTTGCTCATACAGTTCGACCTGATAAAAAATCTTTGGTGGAATTTCTTTATGTGTGTGACGAATTTGAAGGCACACCAAAGGTAGATGGCAAAGAAGTCAGTGAATGTACTTGGGTTCCAGTATCCAATTTATTAAAAGAAGGTGTCAAAGTTTTTGAAAAACCATTTAGTCCCTTTTGGCAAAGACTTTTAAAGAGTGAGTTTAAAGATTGTGAAAATGGTGGAGCAATAAACAGCACCAAAAAAGCTTATCAGCGCTTTAGTTCAGTTGTTAAGTGATTTTTGAAAATTGATTCTAGATAAGCATAAATCACACGGATATTTTTACAGCTAAGCACTCTGAAAATTCCGTGCTTTTATTTTCTGTTCCATATAGACTTGTTATATGACCAATTGTTGTAAGAATTACTTAACATGAATTTAGGAACCTGGCTGGCAATTTTATCTGGAGCTCTCTATGGAACTCTAGGATTGTTTGGCGTCTATTTGCTTCAAGCAGGGCTAGAAATTAATGAATTCTTATTTTGGCGTTTTCTTTTAGCGGTTGTAGTGTTAGTACCATTTCTAAATACCAAGCAACATTGGAGGGATATTGTTTCCAAAAAAGGCCTGCTGACTATAGGTATTTCTTCTATTTTTTATGCAAGCGCCACAAGTTTTTATTTTTTTGCTATCAAGTATATTGGCAGTGGCTTAGCTATGGTTTTATTCTATTGTTACCCTATTTTTGTGGTGCTACTTGACTGGCTGTATGGCAAAAATGCACCCAGTTCCGTTATTTTAAAAGGACTGGCAATTGTCTTGGTGGGGGTGCTTTTCTTAAGTGATCCCACTAATTGGCATCTAAGCCTTGAAGGAATCGGTTGGGGACTTTTCTGCGCTTTTGCTTTCGGTGTGTATTTTTATTCTTCTCAGCGTGCCATTAAAAATTTATCAGTATTAAGTGGTACTTTTTGTATTTGTCTTGGGAATTTTATAGTTTTCTCTTTGCTTGTGGCCTACAAGGGAACAGTGCATTTACCAACTACAGCTTGGGTTATTGGGAACATCAGCGGATTGGCAATTCTTGCTACTGTATTACCTATTTATCTAGTGTACGTAGCTATGCGCACTATTAACAGCACAAAAGCATCTATCCTTTCTGTGTTTGAGCCTATTGTCACTATTATTCTTGGTATTATTTTTTTGCAGGAAAAAATTACCATAGCTCAGTACATTGGGGTGATTATTATATTAGGTGGAGTCTTCATTGTGCAAAGCTGCAAAAAAGGCAAACCTGTTAGCTAACGACTTTTTTACCAGAAAGGTATAAGCACCCCACAATAATCAGCAGCATTCCAAATGCTTGCCCAATATTCACTGACTCACCAAACACAAAATACCCAACAGGCACAGCCAATAAAAGCCTGGTGTATTCAAAAGGTGATATAAAGCTTACTTCAGCAAAACTTACCGCTTTGATATAAGCAAATTGAGATAGCGAACCAAACACACCAACAGCAACTAATAACAGCAAATCTGCGTTGTTAATGGGTTCCTTGAATATACAAAATCCAACGAATGCAACACCTCCCAGAAGTAGTGTAGATGTTAACATAATAACGATAGCAGGATCTTTATAACTTAATTTTCTGGCCAATGTATTGGCAGAGCTTGCTAAAATACAAGCGCCCAACCCCGTAAAAACATAGTGCATATCTAAATTTATGTACCTTGGCTGCACAATGAACAGCACACCTAAGTACCCTAAAATAAGTGCCAATATTTTGGGCTGACTAAGCTTCTCTTTTAAAAATAACATGCCAAAAGATGATGCTAGCAACGGTCCTGTAAAGCCAACGCTAGTTGCAATTGCTAGGGGAAGGTTTCTATACGTTTGATAGGTTAAAAGTGTCGATGCGCCAATACACAAAGCTCTGGCTACATGTAACCATGGTGAAGATTGTAATTTATTAAGGTCTGACAATTTTGGTAGAAAAATCGGCAAAAAGAACAACATACCGCAAAGGTAGCGCACACAAAATAAGGTGAAATTATTCGTGCTGCCACTCAAAAATTTTGAGGTGGTGACCCCGCAAGTAAAAGTTACGCACCACCCCAGTATCCACAGTAAACCCTTATACTTTTGGTGCATCAATTTTTGGGAATAAGGTTTTTGTTTGTCCGCTTAGTCGTAGGTTGCATAGTCCGGCTATTTCTCTCCAGGCAATGTTCCAAGCAATGAATCCTAAACGGTCTTGAAAACTCATGACCAACCTTGTTAAGTAGTTAGCAGGTTTTTTATCACTGGCGTGACCGATTGTGTGAAAATCAACAGGGAAGGGAGTTAATTCACAGTTGTGTGATTGGAATATATTTAATGTGCGTGGCATTAGATAAGCAGATGTTATCAATAGCCATTTATTGTGTTTTGTATTGCCTGTTAGTTTTGATGCTTCTTCCGCTACAGCTTCCAAAGAACTTAATTTTTCATTACTGACAACCTTAATTCTTTTCTGGGAAATCCCAAGAGATAACGCAAGGTTTAGGAATTCATCGCTTTCCAATTTTGAGCCTGCAAAAACAATTTCCGTGTGTGGGTGAGAATGAGCCACTTTTAAAGCCTCAAAGAGCCTGCCCGCTGTTTTATGATAAACAGCTGAACCACTAACCTCTGTTTCAAATAAGCATAAAGAACCACCAGTAATTACTATGCCGTGAACATTTTGGGGAACTTGGGTAACTGGAATTTTTTCTTCTAGGTGCCTTAAAATATAACGTCCACTAAATGGAAAATCACCCATCATGAATATTAGCAAAATTGCTGCTGCGCTCATTACGGGTTTTTGCATAGAACAGGTTTTATTACACCACTTACGCAACGTCCCAAATACAAATACCGCAATAACAATAAGATCAAGGTTTATTAACAATGACCATAAAACTTTGACGAAAATCATAAAATACCTCTAAATGAATGCGCGAGCCCATTGTGCCGTATTTGTGCACAAAAGAACAACGGAAAAATGAATGTTAAAAATTATCCCCTACCCATCGCCCAATTTTAATGAACGCCCGGATGGTGTGAAAATCGACTGCGTCGTATTGCACTACACTGATGTTTCAACCATGCAAGAAGCATTACAAATTCTCACAGACCCCAAACGTGAAGTCAGCAGCCATTATGCTATCGATGAAGACGGAACCGTTTATCAATTAGTTGATGATGAAAAGCGTGCCTGGCATGCCGGCACTAGTTCCTGGGAAGGCCAAGATAACGTAAATCATTTTTCCATAGGTATTGAACTTCAAAATGGTGGCTACCATGCTGGTTATGCTTTAACAGGCGTTTGGCCCAAATTTCCTGATGTGCAAATTAATGCTCTAAAAAAATTATTAGCTCAATTAATGACAAAGCATTCTATTCC
>CAMDPB010000027.1 GCA_945903885.1 Candidatus Finniella inopinata | reverse complement strand
ACTTCATCCATGCAACGGTTATCAACTGGGTTGAAGATAAATAAAGCGGCAGACGATTCAACTGGCTTAGCTATTGCTTCCAGAATGGCAGCTCAGATAGGAAGCCTAAATCAAGCATCCGAAAATGCCCAATCAGGCGTTTCCCTTATTAATATTGCCGACGGGTCTTTAGGGTCTATAGCGCAATCACTAACATCACTACGCTCGCTTGCACTACATGCAGCGAACGGAACTTTAACATCTGGTGACCGTGTATCACTTAATACAAATGCTGATACCATATTAACTCAAATTAACAGCGTTGTTGAGCAGACTAATTATAATGGCCTAAAGCTAATAGATGGGTCGCTTAATACAGTTTTACAAGTTGGAACTGAAGCAGGAGACACCATAGCTCTTGCAGCTGCTTCGGCTAATACTCAAAATATAGGCTCAGTCATCGTGGCTGGTGATCAAGTCACCAATGCACTTAGCGCTGGAGATCTTGTCATTGATGGAGCTGCTGTCGGTGCATCTGAATCTGATG
This sequence comes from Candidatus Finniella inopinata, assembly GCA_945903885.1. Lineage (GTDB taxonomy): Bacteria > Pseudomonadota > Alphaproteobacteria > Paracaedibacterales > CAITNM01 > CAITNM01. The sequence goes on along the minus strand of CAMDPB010000027.1, from coordinate 8,764 downwards.
GCCTAAGTTTTCTATTCCCTAAAGCAAGCGCCATAGCTATAGCAAACGCTATCAATACAAGTGGAAGTTATATGCAAACTCATGCTGTTGCAAATCCTACAGTAACAGACGTTAATGATTTTGCTGAATCAACAAATACTGGGGGCGTTATTACAATCAATGGTGTAGAAACTGCTCCAATTTCCATAAATGAGCACTTAGAAGATAACGTGACAAATGCATTAGTCGCAATAAATTTACTATCAACCCAGACTGGTGTCACAGCTGCCGCTGATAGTGATGGTAAACTAGTATTCACAGCTGAAGATGGACGAAATATTACTATTGTGTATGGCGATGGCATCGCAAACACCGACCTTGGTGCGGTAGAAGAAGGCACAATACACGGTACTATCACGCTAAATTCATCTAGACCTGTAACTGTCAGCGGAAATAATCCTGCTTACGCTGGTTTGGTAGGAGGCACAACATCAGACCTAACAGCTTTATCTTCGATAGATCTAGCCACTCAAAGTGCTGCCAGTTCTGCTTTAGCAATTATTGATGGTGCTATTGACTCAATTAGCAACATACGTAGTAACTTTGGAGCCACTGAAAACCGTTTGTTTATTGCAATTGATAATTTAGAGAGCTCTTCTGTGAATCTTCAAGAAGCAAAAGGCCAAATAATGGATACAGATTTCGCAGTAGAAATGACGAATTTTTCAAAACTGCAAATCCTACAGCAAGCAGGCACCTCAATGTTATCTCAAGCAAACTCTGCATCACAAGGTATTTTAAAACTTCTTCAGTAAAAAAACCTTTAACTAAACTAAAAGCCATAGGATTAAAATCCTGTGGCTTTTTTTGTTTACAATCAAACTTTGTGAATTGTCAGCAGCCTATAAGCCGGGTTCTGTCCAAGCACAAATGTGCTTTGGGCGATCATTCCTCTAGGATGGTAGTTACCTACCACCTCGTGCAACCTACCCGAGCAAAAAACAGCGCACAAACACACCGGGCTAAAAGCCTTTTGCCCCTATTTGGTCTTGCTCCGGATGGGGTTTACCTTGCAAAGCATGTCGCCATGCTCACGGTGCGCTCTTACCGCACCTTTTCACCCTTACCAAACTTAAGCCTTACAGCTTAAATCGGCGGTACGTTTTCTGTGGCACTTTCCCTAAAATGGGCTTTTAGCCCACCCCGCTGGACGTTATCCAGCATCCTGTTTGTAAGGAGCCCGGACTTTCCTCTGCATAACACAGCGATCGCCCAGCTACTGACAAAAGAAGGCTAGCCTATTTTTAAATGTTAAGCAAAAGTTTTGTCTATTCAAATTGCATAGACGTATGCTTACTTTTCTGATACTTTTTCCTTGTATGTATCATCCCTATATGGAGACTTGTTATTAGCCGATTTCCCAACGATGGCACGCCCCAACGCGAATCACGCGGACATGATGGGCCTAGAATAAACAACGAAATTCACGCTTCAAGTGTTCGGCTGATTGATGAAGCTGGAGAAATGCTTGGTGTTGTAACAAAATCAGAAGCAATGAATTTGGCACAAAAAGCTGGTATGGATTTGGTTGAAGTTTCTCCAAATGCTGAGCCACCGGTGTGCAAAATTCTTGATTTTGGAAAATACAAGTACGAATTGCAAAAGAAAAAAGCTGAAGCAAAGAAAAAACAAAAAGTTGTTGAAATTAAAGAAATTCAGCTGCGCCCTATGATTGACCCTCATGATTTTGGAATAAAATGCAAAGCCATTCAGCGGTTTATCGAGGAAGGTAACAAAGTTAAAATTATCATGCGTTTTCGTGGCCGTGAATTATCACACCAAAATATTGGTTATGAAATTTTAATGAAGGTGAAAACCCAGTTTGAGGAAGTATCAAAAGTTGATCACAGCCCAAAGCTGGAAGGTAAACAAATGATTATGATCATTAGCCCAAAATAACAATCGAGGATTTTTATGAACACCCTGTTAATTATACAAATTTTTATAACTTTGGCACTTATTGGTGTTATTCTCTTGCAACGCAGTGAAGGTGGTGCGCTTGGCATGGGTGGCGGTAACAGCTCGAGCATGTTTACAGCACGCGGTTCTGCAAACCTTTTAACACGTATAACTGCCGTATTGGCAGCATTGTTTATGGGAAATTGTTTGGTCATGACGGTAATTACAAGTCATTCGATTAATAACCAGACGAAAGTTGCTAGCCAAACCCCAAGCCAACAATAGATCATGGCTAAGTTTATTTTCACAACCGGTGGTGTTAGTTCATCCTTAGGTAAAGGTCTTGCATGTGCTGCATTAGGGGCACTATTGCAAGCACGTGGTTTAACAGTTCGATTACGTAAACTTGATCCATACTTGAACGTTGATCCAGGCACAATGAACCCATATCAACACGGGGAAGTTTTTGTAACTTCTGATGGAGCCGAAGCAGACCTTGATTTAGGTCACTACGAACGATTCACTAACCAAGATGCAACAAAATTTGATAACATTACTAGCGGTAGAATTTATTCATCTGTTATAGCGAAAGAGCGCCGTGGTGATTATTTAGGCGCAACCGTTCAGGTTATTCCACACATTACTGACGAAATCAAAGCTTTTATCTGCAATGGCAGTGATGACGTCGATATTATTATATGTGAAGTAGGCGGCACAGTTGGTGACATTGAAGCTTTGCCATTTTTTGAAGCGATGCGCCAATTACGAAATGAACTTGGCAACGAAAATAGTCTGCTAATCCACGTTACCCTTTTGCCATTTTTGGCAGCAGCTGGTGAGCTTAAAACAAAACCAACTCAGCACTCTGTTCAAGCATTGCAAACATTAGGGCTTCGTCCTGATATACTAATGTGCCGTAGCGAACATGCAATTCCAGATGACGCAAAACAAAAACTAGCTTTATTTTGCAATGTAACTTATGAAAATGTTATCCGCGCTCAAGATGCTGGAAACATTTATGAAATTCCCTTGGTGTATCACCAAGAAGGACTTGATGCTGCCGTTGCCAAAGCATTTAAAATTGAAGCAAAGCCTAACCTAAAACCATGGCAAAACTTGGTTGTTAAGTTAAAAAATCCAAAAGCTAAAGTTCGTATTGGTATTGTTGGAAAATATGTCCAACTTAAAGATGCATATAAATCCCTTGATCAGGCCATTACCCATGCGGGCATTGCCGAACAAGCTGAAATTGAAAAAATGTGGATTGACGCAGAGGACGAAACACTTCTTGCGAAAATTCAGAGTGTTGACGGATTAATTATTCCTGGTGGCTTTGGTGAACGTGGGATTGATGGCAAAATTCAAGCCATTAACTATGCTAGAAAAAACAAAGTGCCATTACTTGGCATCTGTCTTGGCATGCAATTAGGCGTTATTGAAGCGGCTCACTCTGAACTGGGCATGAGTGATGCTTCAAGTACAGAATTTGGCCCTACAAACAACCCGATTGTTGCTCGCATGACCGAATGGATGAGCGGAGAACAAAAAGAACAGCGGGGGATTTCTGATGACATGGGCGGCACAATGCGCCTTGGATCATTTCCGTGTGTCATTGCTGAAGGTACTCTTGCCTATAATTTATATGGCAAAACGCAAATTGATGAACGCCACCGCCATCGTTATGAAGTGAACATCAAATACAGAGAAGCTTTAGAAAATAAAGGATACGTGTTTTCAGGTATGTCACCAGATGGACTATTGCCTGAAATTGTTGAATACCGCCCTCACCCATTTTTTATTGCTTGCCAGTTTCACCCGGAATTAAGATCACGACCGTTTAGTCCGCATCCGTTGTTTACAGGTTTGGTTCGGGCATGTTTGCCAAAGTAAGCATAATGTTTTGCTGTCTGAGCTTGATAATGCGCTCACTTGTCATAGGAAGTTTTCTTTGGTCTTCTTTCTATGGCAATCAGTTAAATTCTGAGCAAGCTAGTAATTTGCTCGGAACACCTGAAATTTCTAAACCTAGTGATTCAAATATTTTAACCAAGATACAATCACGTAATCGTCCAATATTTTTACCTATAGACATACAAGCGGATAAATCTTATAAAATCGATGGTATTCATCAAATCACTTTTTCTGAATTTAAAACCTTAAAAGACTTTACCAAAGCGCTTGCTACCAAAGAGAACTATGCTTTTTTGTTAATGCGTATGGTTGCCAAAGAAATATCAGCTTCATCTTTTAAGCACTTCAGAATTGATTTTAGGCCCTCAGCTGAAGGCGTGAAATTGGTATTTAGCAATACATCTTCAACTACAGATGGCGTGAGTATTTATTCGCCTTACGAGAGGCCAGCTGATTTTGCTTTTGAAGATTACTTAAATCAGAAAAATGAAGCAGCTGTTTATAAAAGCTCGGCTCATACGGTTTCATTTTCTTCTTATGAAGGGAATATTCTCGTTATTCCGAGAGGAAATTATGTAAATTTTTATGACTTTGCTTTAAATGCAAAATCCGAAGAAATTTTAGATTTTTGGAAGCATGTAGATATGCTTATGGACGAATTCAACGCGGAGCAGTTCGACCTTGCATCCCATGCGGGAAGTGAAGCTGCTCAAACGGTTTTTCATTTTCTTTTACGATTTGAATTTCATGATAAAGCCACAAGAAAAAATATTGCTGATTATGCTTTGGACAAATACTTAGATCAAAAATCAGATCAAATTGCGCATGATAAAGCCACAAGAATCCGTATTAATCCTTTTAAAGAGAAAAAATACAATGACTAATCACACTAAAGTTTTAATCATCGGTGCTGGCCCTGCCGGATATACCGCAGCTATTTACGCCGCGCGTGCAAACTTACAACCTATTCAATTATTGGGACCCCAACCTGGTGGTCAATTAACAATTACTACCGATGTAGAAAATTTCCCAGGTTTTAAAGATGTTATTCAAGGCCCATGGCTAATGGAACAAATGCATGCTCAAGCTGCCCATGTAGGCACTGATATGCGCTATGAATCTGTAGAAGGTGTTGATTTTTCGAAGCGTCCTTTCGTTGTTACAACTGATACTCCTGCAACTTATACAGCTGATGCGGTGATTATTGCAACTGGTGCTCAGGCAAATTGGTTAGGATTGGAAAGCGAAACGCATTACCGCGGATATGGCATCTCTGGCTGCGCAACTTGCGATGGTTTCTTTTTCAAAAATAAGAATGTAGCAGTTATTGGCGGCGGGAATTCTGCAGTTGAAGAAGCAATCTATTTAACCAATCACTGCGCCCATGTAACGCTTATTCACCGTCGTGATCATTTACGTGCTGAAAAAATTGCTCAAGATAGAATGTTTAAAAATCCTAAGATTTCTGTAATCTGGGATTCGACCGTTGAAGAGTTTTTAGGCTGTGAGAAACCTTTCAGAAGCCTAACTGGTTTAAAGCTCAAAAACTTAAAAACTCAAGAAATTTCAGAGCACACTTTTGACGGTGCATTTGTAGCAATTGGCCACTCGCCAATGAATGGTCCATTCAAAGATCAACTGGCATGTGATGCGGAAGGCTATATTATAACAACACCTGGCAGTACAGCCACTTCAATACCAGGTGTATATGCTGCAGGTGATGTACAAGATAAAATTTTCCGCCAAGCAGTCACTGCTGCTGGACAAGGCTGCATGGCCGCCCTCGAAGCTGAAAAGTTTGTAAATCATTAGACATTACAATTACTAATAAAAAATTCTATGGGTAAGCTATGGCGGAAAACTAGCGGTTATGTTTTATTATTCAGGTGATGGGGGTTAGGGAGCCTTCTTATTTTTCTCATTCTCACCATCTTCACCATCTTCTTCATCTTCACCATCTTCACCATCTTCTTCATCTTCACCATCTTCACCATCCTCTTCATCTTCACCATCCTCTTCATCTTCACCATCTTCACCATCCTCTTCATCTTCATCCTCGTCTGAATCACCTGATTTTTTAGCAGCAGATGCAAACACTGGGATTTCAACAAGTAAGGCCATAAGTTTGTTAGAGGCAGTAATCGCACTCTCTTTTGAAAGCGTTAATCCAGGCTCTGTAAAAGGGCCACTTTTTTGTAAAATAAGGCTATTGGCAATAACTGTCCCTAAAACTTTTTTAACATCTGCAAAATCTGGATCTGAATGGTCAATGGTATTATTGCATTTAGCGACCATACTTTTTATTGTTTCCAGTGCTTCTTCGGCTTTTGCCGCGTCTGGCCTTGATGAAGCCTCCGTTATAGCTGGCAGAACACTTACAAATGTTTTTACATTTTGTTCATATGCAACTGCTGCGTCATACAAATCAGGAGTAACACTTTTGCAAATACTGGCAGAAAGCACACTACAAAAAATAACAACAAGGACAATGCGCATAACACTTAAAATGTAGAGATTTTAATTAAATATACATCTATATAATTAACAATAAATTAAATATAGAAATAAATAATTAAAAAATAAATTAATAGCGCCATTAACTAATTTTTAATTTTTAAAGCTACTTATACCATTGGTACTTCAATGTTAAGTGCAATCATGAACCTTATCCATTCACTACAAACGCTTGTTTTATATACCTTGTTCCTTGGGCCTACAAATAGCTTAGAGAGCGCAATGACAACGCAATCACCGTTTCTTCCCAACCCTGAATACGAGTCTATAGTCAAAAAATCTTGCGCTTCTCAATCTGACTTCCCCCCTCTGGTTACTCACCAATCTTTATCTGATCCCCGAAAACAATACTGGCTATTATCCCTCGACGGAGGTGGCGTACGCGGCATTCTCCACTTAGCAACCCTCGCAAAGCTTGAAGAACAAACAGGCAAACGAATTGTCGATTTATTTGATGGTATTGCAGGCACTTCTATTGGTGGAATTATCGCCGCTATTCTTACAATGCCTGATCCGGATGACCCATCAAAACCTAAATACAGCCCCAGACAATTATTGAACATATTTTTTGCACGGGGATACACAATGTTTCAGCCAAAATGGTTATCATTCAATGGAATTTTACGAACGAAATATAAAACCAACGGCATTAAAGATTTCTTGGCAAACATATTGGGCAAAAATACCTTTAAAAACAGATGGTTACCAACGGTTTTAGTTACCCATGATTTACACACCTATAACGTCAAAATATTTTCCACCAACGATGATGAAGATTTTTTCGCAAAAGATTTAGCCATGGCAACTGCAGCCGCACCAACCTACTACAAGCCACAGCACGTTTACCCAATTAATAATCCTTCATCTAATGGATATTTCGTTAGTGATGGAGGCACCAGCATGAGCAACCCTGCCCTTGCAGGCATTGAATTAATTCATAAACACTATAACGCTGCCATTGACCAGATTCATGTTTTTTCCCTTGGAACCGGCACATCTAACATAAAATTAAACAACAACGCATTACGAAGGGGGGCCGGGTTAAGTTGGATGTGGGAATTAACAAACTTATTCATGTATGGCCAACAAAGTGCTGACATTAACACGGCAAGGTTTTTTTGCGGGCACAGGTATCACCGATTAAATCCACTTTTGCCGCTAGCAAATTTAGTATTTGATGACTTATCTGACGAAAACAAAACAACCTTACTGAGTGCAAATGAGAAAATGCTAAATGAAAATTTGGAAGAATTTAATAAAGTTGCAGCATCACTTACAACTGCAGCAGATGTTAAGGAACCGCGAGCCATTCAGGATATGTCACTGGTTGTTATACCAGAGGAAAGTTTTGCTCAAAGCACATATATCTGGGTGAATAGCTGGTACCAAACATTGCTTCCTTGCTTTAGATGGCTAAGATAACTTTAAAGCAAAAAATTAAAGTGCACATTTATAAAAAATCGATGTGTTTTATATCAAGATTTTCATGAGACTGAGGCACATCAACTGCATTCCATCCTCCGCCTAAAGATTTGTATACATTCACCATACAAATTGAATGCGTTGCAAGACTTGTTACATAGGTTTGCTTGCTAATTAGATACGTAAATTTAGCCTGCATAACGTCAAACATACTCGCAAGCCCGCTATGCTCACGGTCCTGATTAAGATCGTAGGAAAGTTTGTTTGCATCACATGTTTTTTTTAACGTGGCTAAGCGTTGATTTTCGCTAGAAAAAGCAATGAGAGAGTTTTCAACATCCTGTAACGCCCTCAAAATGGCTTGCTTGTACTGAATAAAAGCTTCATCTCGTTGTGCATATTGGATATCAACTTGAGCGCGTAGTTTTCCAAAATCAAAAATGGGAATAGTTACACCTGGCCCTGCCGATAGTATTGAATTTCCTGGATGAAATAAGGAAGATACTGCATTGCTACCCCAACTGAGCATTCCTGTTAGTGAAAAACTGGGATATAAATTTGCTTCGGCAACACCCACATTCGCATTTGCACCACGCAACACTTCTTCGGCCTTTCGAACATCTGGACGTTGTGCAATAAGCTTTCCTGGCAAATTGGAAAGAATTTCTGTATCTATTTGTGGAACTTCCGCTGGTTTTTTCAAAAGATCGTCCAATGCACCTGACTGACGACCTAATAAGAAGCAAATTTGATTGAGTGTTGTTTGGATTGAGGCATCTATCTGAGGAATCATAACAAGAGCTTGATTATAGGACACATCGGCTGCGATCTCATCTATGTCACTAGCAAGTCCGCTCTGCATCAATTCTTTTCGAAGGTCGGAATAAATTTTCCAAGAAGCAACAATATCTTGCTGTATCAGTAACTGTTCTTGGTGATTTCTTAAATTAATATAGTTAAGCGCAACTTCTCCAAGCAA
>CAMDPB010000026.1 GCA_945903885.1 Candidatus Finniella inopinata | reverse complement strand
ATGTTCAAGCATATGTGACAAACCAACCATACTAGACGGATCGTCAGCAGTGCCAACATTGTAATTTGTAAATATATTCACCGAGGGCAATAAAGGATTTTGAAAAACAATGACTTTTAGTCCGTTACTTAACGTAGCGGTTTGCGGAACAATTACCGAATATAATGAACTAGAGCAGAAAACACTCACTAAAAGTGTAAAAATATATCTCATTGGCCCACCATGAATATAATAAATTGTTCAGGCTTTAAAAATCTTTTAAAGGCCCCATTAACTTCTTCAGTGGTTAATGCTGAAATTTTTTCAATAAGAACATTATGAAAATCGACAGGGCGACCAGTAAGTTGATAGTTTGTGAGCCTGGTTGTTATATGAGAAGTTGAAGCAAAAGAGCGCTTGTAATTTCCTAAAAAGCTTTTCTTAACAATTTCGACCAAATCGGCTGAGAAGCCATTTTCGCAAATATCTGCAATAACTTCTTTAATAGAAGCTAAAGTTTTTTCCACATTTTCTGATTGAGTAGACGTTGCAATATTAAATGAATTGTAGTGATCGTGAATCACGAAACCAGCGCCTATACCATAAGTCAGCCCTTTTTCCGTACGGATTTTTTTCCATAAAACACCTATATTGGGATTAGATAAGCATCCCATTGCAATCTGTAAGGCAAAAAAATCTGGATGATGCGCATCAATACCAGCATGCAAAAAATGAATTAATGTCTGTGGCACAGGAAACGCTTGAGCATGTTCTTGATATGGTCCACCTACTTGCACGTTAGCCGGCAAAACAACATTAAAAGCTTTAGGCAAATTCTTAAGTACATTGGAAATTTGAGCGGAAAGCTCTGCTTCGTTAATATCACCGCAAGCTGAAATAATTATATTTTCCTGAGTGAAGTTCTTTTTCATGTATGATTTCAAATCATCACTACTAATATTTTTCAAGCTCGCAAGGTAGGTTTTTTGCAAGGTGCCATATGGATGGCTTTTAAGGGCTACCGTTTTTATTAATTGGTCTAACTGAGTATCTGGTGACTGCATTGCTTGCAATGTTCCTGCAGCCATTTCATTTTTAAATCGTACAAGATCAGAATCGTGAAATTGCGAATGAAAAAGAACATCTTCAATCAAATGAAAAAGCTGAGAAAGCTTATCTGATGGACATTTTCCTGTAATAGTAAAATTGTCATCGCTACTAGAAAATGACAGAGCAACGTTGTGTTTACGCGAATAATCTTGCATTTGTTCGCGGGTTTTAGACTTGGTTGCTTCACCCAACGACCTGCGCAGCAACGAGACAAGAGATTCTTTTTGCTTAGGAGATAGTTTTTCACCCGCATTTTTGAAACATAGGTTGATGGTGACAACACCTATGCCTTTGAAGGGAGAAATTCTTACCGTTTTCCCCGCAACCACCAAATCTTTAACAACAACATTGAAACCATCAAGAGGATTACTGCCGGCGAATAAAAAGGCGACAACACATGAAAAACTAAGAATTATAGATTTGATCATTGCTATTACTAGTTACGCTTAAATTCTGCAGATTTATCTAGATCAACTATATTTTTTTCAGCTTCTTCAGTTGCAGCCCTGTGTTCTAAATCATCTTCGACTTTTGATTGCAGGCTGTCATGGTGCTCTGGTGCCGATTCATGCGCTAATTGTTCTTTGAGTTTTTCAACTGGTCGCTCTTCTTTTTTATTATTTTTTTCAGAACCATTGATAGACTTAGCGTTTTGAGTAAATTCTTTTTTCCAAGCATTAAGCTTTTTATCTAAAGCGCCATCGCCTTCTTCTGTTGATTCTTCATCAACCTGCTTGCGAATAGCATCATCTGCAGAGCCTGTTTTGTCTTTTAAATCTTGTTGACTTTCTTGTGAAATAGAAGCTTCTGATTCTCCACCACCGACGAGCTGTTTAGCTTTTTCAGCAGATGGACTCAAAGGCACGCTTTTACCATCTTTGTCTTTAGCGCGAGGAGGCATGAGCTTGTAATTTGGCGGCAAATCAAGAGGATCATTTTGCTTAATATTAAATTCGTCAGCTTGGTAATGATCCATTCCCAGCGTACTCTTTACACTGTCACAAGCGGTTAAAAGTAGAGCCATTCCAATTAAAGTAAGTACTTTAGACATATAAACTATGGTGATATCTTGCTGTCTACAATGTAGGAAAGGCTTGTGAAAAAAGCAAGAATAATGATTCTTTTCATGTAAACAAAGACCAATTTTATAGCAATAGCTACTCTAGAAATTCTTCTTTCATTTTTAGTTTTTCTATTCATCAATCACTTGATTTAAAACCATGGCTATTGTAGACAATTGATAATTAAAAAATTTCCAACAGATAGGCCTCTCATGACCATTCATGTTTTTCGCTTATTACCTAATCAAGATCTTAAAAAAGAACTTAAAAATTTTGTACAAATTCAAAATATTAAAGCAGGCATTATACTTTCGGTCGTTGGAAGTTTGTCTGCTATTAACTTAAGGACAGCTGGTGGGAAAGATAGCTTAAATATTTCAGATGCTTTTGAGATTTTATCTATGACAGGCACTCTTTCTGAATCGGGGAATCATGTTCATTTGGCAATTTCAGACTGTACAGGTAAAACTTTAGGTGGGCATCTTATGGATGGATGCATAGTTAGAACCACAGCAGAAATAGCGATTATGGTTCTTAACCACTTATCATTTGAACGAGAATTTGATGATAAAACTGGCTATGACGAGTTGTTAGTTAAGACTAATAATTCTGGATTATAGCATCCAATTTACGCATCAATACTCTTCAGCCTTTTTTCGTGACGTCCACCAAATTCAAAAGCTGTTGATAGAAACAAATGAATCATTTCTTGAGCTTCTTCAAAGGACGTGTAATCTGCCGCAATGCACAAAACATTTGCGTTGTTGTGACTACGCGCACTTATTGCCATGGGCTTGTTAAAACACAAAGCAGCATAAATGCCTTTGTAACGATTTGCTGCAATTGAGACGCCAATTCCACTGCGACAAATAACAATGCCGAAATCGGCTTCGTGGGATTGAACTTTCTGAGCAACTAATTGAGCAAATTCAGCGTAATTTGAACTTTCTTGATTGAAGGAACCAACATCAATCCACTGATTAACTGAATCAGCTGATTTTATTTTTTCCTTAAGAACGTACCCTCCGTGGTCGGCTCCGATTGCAATGCGCATAATATTACCCATTCTAAAATGTTGCTTGTGCAAGTAATTTGTACTAGTCTAGCGAGTGTTTCACAAAAACACGCTGCACTTTAATTAGCAGTTGTAAATATACCCTACAAATTTTTTAATAAAGCGGTCAATCATGCAAGATACAATTAGGATTCGCGGAGCACGCGAACACAACCTTAAGAATATTAATGTTGATATTCCACGCAACAAGTTGGTAGTTATTACTGGCCTTAGCGGATCAGGAAAGTCATCTCTTGCTTTTGATACTCTGTACGCAGAAGGGCAACGTCGATACGTTGAAAGTCTGTCCACATACGCCAGACAATTTCTGCAATTAATGCAAAAACCAGATGTAGACTCCATAGAAGGTCTAAGCCCGGCAATTTCAATTGAACAAAAAACAACATCAAAAAATCCACGATCTACAGTTGGAACAGTCACTGAATTGTATGACTATTTGCGTTTATTGTTTGCGCGCATAGGTGTACCGCATTCACCATCCACTGGGCTTCCCATTGAAGCGCAGACTATTAGCCAAATGGTTGATCGCATTTTGGAGCTTCCTGAAAAAACTAAAATCATGATTCTTGCTCCCATCGTGCGCGATCGCAAGGGTGAATACAAAAAAGAGATGCAAGATCTGCAAAAAAAAGGATTCCAACGCGTTTATATTGATGGGAAAATTTACGCCATTGAAGAAGCGCCAACCCTTAATAAAAAAACAAAACACACAATCGCTGTGGTTGTTGATCGTTTAGTAATGGCAACGCCTGAAGATATTCAAACACGTTTAGCAGATTCAATTGAAACAACAGTAAAGCTGAGTGATGGATTGTTATGGGTACAAAATGCAGATACTCAAGTCATTACAACTTATTCTTCAAAATTCGCATGCCCCATATCAGGCTTTACTTTGGAAGAAATAGAGCCACGTCTGTTTTCTTTCAATAGCCCACATGGCGCTTGCGCTACTTGCGATGGTTTGGGTCTTGAGATTATTTTTGATGAACATCTTGTTGTTCCAAATCATGATTTCAGCTTACGTGAAGGGGCAATTGCACCATGGTCAGCACAAGAAAATGCAGCAACTAATAAACGAGGACAAATGACCTCGGAATATTATGCGCAGGTGTTAGATGGGCTAGCTAACTATTTTAGTGAAAGCTCAACGATTCCATTCAAAAATCTCTCAGAAAATTTAAAAAAAATCATTCTGCATGGTTCTGGCACTGAGATTATTCCTATTGTTTATAACGATGGAGTTCGTAAATACATTTCAAAAAAACCTTTTGAAGGAGTAATTCCCAACTTACGACGTCGCTGGCTGGAAACAGAAAGTGATTGGACTAGAGAATTCTTAAGACGATTCCAGAATGAAACACCTTGCCATAGTTGCGGAGGCTATCGCTTAAAAGATGAAGCGTTGTGCGTAAAACTTGCACAGTTGCACATTGGTGAAGTGTGTCGATTTTCTATAAAGGATGCATTGAAGTGGTTTGAAAATCTGGAGCTTACAAAGAAACAACAAGATATTGCTGATAAGATTTTAAGAGAAATTCGCAACCGATTGAAATTTTTAATTGACGTTGGTTTGGATTACCTAACTCTTTCGAGAGGAGCAGGAACTCTCTCAGGTGGTGAAAGCCAACGCATACGTTTGGCTTCTCAGGTGGGATCAGGACTTACGGGTGTGTTGTATGTTCTAGATGAACCATCAATCGGGCTGCATCAACGCGATAACGATCGCTTGCTTGATTCACTGCGTAACTTACGTGACTTAGGCAATTCAGTAGTGGTTGTTGAGCATGATGAAGATGCTATACGCACTGCAGACTACGTAATTGATATGGGGCCAGCAGCAGGTGTGCATGGCGGTGAGATTATCTCAGAAGGAACCCCACAAACAATAATGTTATGCCCTAAAAGTTTGACGGGTCAGTACCTGAAAGGTACGAAGTCTATACCCATACCAATACATCGTCGAACAGGTCACCTAGATAAAATCTTAAAAATTACTGGTGCAAAAACAAACAATTTAAAAAATGTTGAGGCTACATTTCCTTTGGGCACATTTACATGTGTTACAGGAGTTTCAGGAGGAGGCAAATCAACGCTTGTAATAGAAACTTTATACAAAGCATTAAACCGTCAATTTAATCACGGACGAGATTTACCTGGAATTTATAAGTCATTAGAAGGTGCTGAGCATATTGATAAGGTTATTGATATTGATCAATCGCCCATTGGTCGCACACCTCGCTCAAACCCGGCAACATACGTTGGATGTTTTACACCAATTCGTGAATGGTTTTCAGGTATGCCTGAAGCAAAAACACGCGGCTATACGCCCGGTAGGTTTTCTTTCAACGTAAAAGGCGGACGTTGTGAATCATGCCAAGGCGATGGTGTTGTAAAAATTGAAATGCACTTTTTGCCAGATGTGTACGTGGAATGTGATCAATGTCACGGAAAGCGTTACAATCGTGAAACGCTAGAAATTACATACAAAAACAAAAGTATTGCTGATGTTTTAGATATGACCGTTGAAGAAGCTGTTGACTTTTTTGAAAATAATTCCGCTGTTGCAGACAAGTTACGCGCCCTTAGACAAGTAGGACTTGGATATATAAAGGTGGGACAACAAGCAACAACTCTATCAGGCGGCGAAGCCCAACGTGTTAAATTAGCAAAAGAATTATCTCGTCGCGCAACCGGCAAGACTTTGTATATTCTTGATGAGCCAACTACAGGGCTGCATTTTGAGGATGTACGAAAGCTGCTAGAAGTTTTGCACCACTTAGTTGAGCAAGGAAATACAGTTCTAGTTATTGAGCACAATTTGGAAGTGATCAAAACAGCTGACTGGGTTATTGATATGGGGCCAGAAGGAGGAGACGGTGGCGGCGAAATTATTGCAACAGGCACTCCGGAAGAAATTGCAAAAGTTGCAAAAAGCTACACAGGTCAATACCTAAAACCATATTTAAAAGCCAGAATTATTAGCGCATAATGTTATAAAACAACACAAAACATGCCGAGATAGATGTTTTGTATTATAAAAGACATACTATAAAATAATTTTAATGCTTCTTTGGAAAAAAGGTTGGCAATGCTAGAATGGATGCATATATACTGAGATAAGAAATAAAACTACCAAAAATTGAAAAAAGTGATTTGTATCATACATAAGCTTATGGTCTTTACACTTTAAATAAAGAAAGGGCCCATAATGGATCATTTTCCCATTCTAAACAAAGAAGCTGTCATACTATGCGAATCAGACTACCTACGGATAACTGGGTTAGATGAGGGAAGCCTGATTGAAATCACAGGTTTTTCTTGCGCGAAAGAAATCTTAAATTATTATGGGCCGTTTTGTAGTGACCATGTTGTTATCTACGCAGGGCCAGGGAAAAATGGAGCAGATGGCATTGCCACCGCATTATTCTTGGCGCCACACACTAAAAAAATAACCATTTGCTTGCCTATCCAGCCTTCTCACGATATTTTAAATATCAATATAAATCGCGCTAAGGCTTTTTATCCAAACATCGAATTTACTGATGTTCCAGTTTCTGGTGACATCTATATAGATGCTTTATTTGGCATTGGACTAACCAAAAAACCCGAAGGTATTTTTGAAGAACTGATACAATTCCTGAACCACCAACCTGATCCAATTATTTCAATTGATGTTCCAAGCGGGATCGATGCTAATACGTCAACAAGTGCTGGTGAAGTCGTTATACCTGATCTAACCCTTGCCATAGCGTGTTTAAAACCAGCTCACAATCATCAAAAAGCTAGATCAATATGTGGAGAAATAGTTTGCCCTGATATAGGTTTGCCTCGCGAATTTATAGAAAAATATGCTGAAAACCATAAGGTTGCATGCTAGCATGAGCTGAAGTACTTTAGCCTTTGTTACAGAATGATCCTTTATTCATTTCCTAGCTCTCCATTTGGATGCAAAGTTAAAGCTGTTATTTTAGCTTGCGGACAGACAAAAAACATTACTATTGAAGAGTTTCATCCTTGGCAGCCAGATTCATTTTTTCGCGAACTAAATCCTTTAGGCAAAATCCCTGCTCTAAAAATAAGCTCTGATGAAGTACTTTTTGATTCGCCTGTGATTTGTGAATATGTCATGGAAAAAGCTAAAAAAATTCAAGCGCTTATGCCGGATAAGTTTAAATCATTAAAAATACAAGCTCTAGTTGACGGCATGGCTGATGCAGCTGTTTCAATGAGGTATGAGCATTTTTTCCGCCCAAAGCATTTGCAGTGTGAAGACTGGCATGATCGTCAGTATTTAGCGTTGACGCTCGGACTACAATATCTTGATAATCGATTAGATAAAGATTTAAATCAGGAATTATTATTTGAAAATTTGTGTGTGGCAACATTTTTATCTTACGTAGACCTGCGTTTTTCAGATAAACCTTTTCGCAAAAATTACAAAAAACTTTACGGTTGGTATGAAGAGTACATGCAAAAGCACTCATTTCTGGAAGCAGCAAAAGCTAAGGACCATCCTATTCCTGCAAACATAACGCGTTTACAAAAGTGATTTTCAATACACCTTTTGCACAAGCAGTAATCAATTTTTTACTTCCACCGCAATGCGCCTTGTGTAGAGAAATAACAAAACAGCCATATACTTTGTGTGGAGATTGTTGGGCAAGGCTTAAGTTTATCACATCGCCTAAATGTTCTGTGTGTTGCGTTCCGCTAGATAACGTTGACCACGATATGCCGTGCGCGGATTGCTTAAAGTTTCCCCCTGTCTTTTCCAAAGCTTATGCTCCACTTATTTACAATGATTCTGTAAAAAAACTTTTGCTGAGGTACAAAAATTATGATGGCCTGCATCTAGGCCCAATGTTCTTTGGTTGGATGCAACGGTGTATTCCTGAAGATATTAATATTATCGTACCGGTACCTTTGCATTGGTGGCGTTTTTTTACTCGTCAATATAATCAAGCGGCTGAACTAGGAAAGTTGATCGCTAAGCATACTAATATTTCGATTAACTTGAGCCTTTTGAAGCGAGTGAAAGCAACAGCATCACAAGGACACAAAAGTAAATTATTACGCTATGAAAACCTTAAAGATGCATTTGTCGTAACAGATACTAAAAATATCCTACAAAAAGTAAATGTGCTATTGATTGATGATGTGCTTACGAGCGGGGCAACAGCGAACGCATGTGCACAAGCTTTGTTAAACGCAGGCGCAGCAAGAGTTGATGTGCTAACCATTGCCAGAGCTATAAAAGAAAATAATGGAACATCTTAAATCACTAAAGAGACTATTTGACGTAGGCACGACCCTTACAGGTATTGGCATGCGCGTAGGTGCCCAAGAATATTTGGGGCTTAATATTAATGAAGCTGTTTATGCGCAAAAATTACGTCAGTCTTTTGGAGGGCTTAAGGGGCCATTCATGAAGATGGCACAATTTTTAGCAACTGTTCCTGATGCTCTACCACCAGAATTCGCAACCGAATTTATGACCCTACAATCAAACGCACCTTCAATGGGAGAAAGCTTTGTGAGGCGGCGTATGGTTGGTGAGCTTGGCAATAATTGGAGAGATTTATTTCAGGATTTTTCATTAAAAGCTTCGCACGCCGCTTCCTTGGGGCAAATTCATAAAGCAATAAGCATTCAGGGTGAGAACCTTGCTGTAAAATTACAATATCCTGATATGGAAACCATCGTTAGTGCCGATTTAAAACAATTAGATATGGTTTTAGGCATTTATCAGTCTTTCAACAAGTCCATAGATACCCAGGATATTGCTGATGAAATTCGTGACCGATTGTATGAAGAGCTAAACTACATTTTAGAAGCACAAAACCTTGAACAATTTAGGAAAATTTTTGAAAATCAGTTTGATTTTGTTGTCATACCAAAATTGCATCCAGAACTTTCCACCAAGCGCCTTTTAACAATGGAATGGATAGAAGGCAAACCTGCCCTTGATTATGCTTCTTCCTCCTGTGATTTTCGCAATGAATTAGGAAGAAAGCTATTCTTGTCTTGGTATTGGCCACTATACCGTTTCGGCACACTGCATGGTGACCCCCATCCAGGAAATTATTTAATATTAGATGATGGTCGAATCAGCTTGCTTGATTTTGGTTGTGTACGCAGATTTGAAAAACAATTTTTACAAGCTGTAGTCGATTTATACG